>NZ_JBWKFL010000024.1:0-27139 GCF_056434305.1 Streptomyces sp. NPDC044061
GGCGTTGATTTTTGGCACGCTGTTGAGTTCTCAAGGAACGGTCGCTTCCTTTGTACTCACCCTCTCGGGCTTTCCTCCGGGCGCTTCCCTTCGGTGTTTCAAACTCTATCAGGGTTTTTCCGTCTCCCTGACCACCGTCCCGCAGACATGCGGAAGGCGATCCCGAGATAGGATCTGACAAGTTTGGGTGCTGCTCGACGGACACGCTTTCGCGTCACTCCGCCCCAAGCAGGAGTACGACTCTACATGCGGCCTCTCGGCCCGTGCAAATCGACAGAGCTGGTGGTCTAGACCACTTGCTGGTAGGTTCCATGCGGAACCGTCACTTCCTTTGACATACGCTGCTGCTCAGTGCGTCGTCTGGCACGGGTAGTGACGGCCGTACCTGCAGCTCCACTCCTTGGGAGGCTTCCCATGACCACCGTGACGTCCCCTCTCGCCGGACGCGCCATCGGACTGGCCGCCGTGCCGGATCCGGTCTTCTCCGGGGCCATGGTCGGCCCGGGCACCGCGATCGACCCGGAGCGTGAGCCCTCCGAGGCCGTGGCGCCCGTGGACGGCGTCATCGTTTCCCTGCACCCGCACGCGTTCGTCGTGGTCGACGAGAGCGGCCACGGCGTGCTCACCCACCTCGGCATCGACACCGTCCAGCTCAACGGCGAGGGCTTCGAGCTGCTCGTCAACAAGGGCGACACCGTGACGCGTGGTCAGAGCATCGTGCGCTGGGACCCCGCCGCGGTGGAGGCCGCCGGCAAGTCGCCGGTGTGCCCCGTCGTGGCGCTCGAGGCCACGGCCGAGTCCCTCTCCGACCTCCGTGACAGCGGTGACGTGAAGGCCGGCGACAGCCTCTTCTCCTGGAACTGATGGCAGTGCCGTCGTGGGGCGGCGTACAGGACAACCACCGCGGCGGCGGGACCCGCCGCAGTATCGGAGACGGGTGAGATGGACACAACGCTGCGAGGCGTCGGCGTGAGCCACGGTGTGGCGATCGGCGAGGTTCGGCACATGGGAACGGCGGTGCTCGAGCCGCCGGCCAAGCAGATCCCGGCAGAGGAGGCGGAGCGCGAACAGGGGCGGGCGCGCCAGGCCGTGGACGCGGTGGCGGCCGACCTGATGGCGCGCGGCAATCTGGCGGGGGGCGAAGCCCAGGCTGTGCTCGAGGCGCAGGCCATGATGGCGCAGGACCCCGAGCTGATGGCGGACGTCGAGCGGCGGATCGCCGTCGGCAGCACGGCGGAGCGTGCGGTGTACGACGCCTTCGCCGCGTACCGGGAGCTGCTGGCCGGTGCCGGGGAGTACCTCGCCGGGCGGGTGGCCGACCTCGATGACGTGCGGAACCGTATCGTCGCCCGGCTGCTCGGCGTGCCCATGCCGGGTGTCCCGGACAGCGACCAGCCCTATGTACTGGTGGCGCGCGATCTGGCTCCGGCCGACACAGCGCTGCTCGACCCGGCGCTGGTGCTCGGTTTCGTGACCGAGGAGGGCGGGCCGACCAGCCACAGTGCGATTCTGGCGCGGGCGCTTGGCGTGCCGGCCGTGGTGGCCCTGCCGGGTGCCGGTGAGCTTGCCGAGGGCACGATGATCGCTGTCGACGGCAGCACGGGCGACATCTTCGTGAACCCGAGCGAGGAGCGGAAGGCGGAGCTGCGGGCGGCGGCCGCCGAGCGCAAGGCCGCGCTGGCCGCTTCGACCGGACCGGGTGCCACGGCCGACGGGCACAAGGTGCCGCTGCTGGCCAATGTCGGCGGCCCGGCGGACGTGCCGGCGGCGGTGGAGGCCGGTGCGGAGGGTGTCGGTCTGTTCCGTACCGAGTTCCTGTTCCTGGACGACAGCAAGAACGCGCCGTCCGAGGAGAAGCAGTTCCAGGCGTACCGGCAGGTTCTGGAGGCGTTCCCCGAGGGCCGTGTGGTCGTGCGCGTGCTGGACGCGGGTGCCGACAAGCCTCTCGACTTCCTGACGCCCGCCGACGAGCCGAACCCGGCGCTGGGCGTGCGTGGTCTGCGGACCCTGCTCGACCACCCGGAGGTGCTGCGGACGCAGCTGACCGCGCTGGCGAGGGCCGCGGAGGGGCTGCCCGTCTACCTCGAGGTGATGGCTCCCATGGTGGCGGACCGTGCGGACGCCAAGGCGTTCGCCGACGCCTGCCGGGAGGCGGGGCTGCGCGCCAAGTTCGGCGCGATGGTGGAGATCCCGTCGGCGGCGCTGCGGGCGCGCTCGATCCTGCAGGAGGTCGAGTTCCTGTCGCTGGGGACCAACGACCTCGCGCAGTACACGTTCGCGGCCGACCGGCAGGTGGGTGCGGTGTCGCGGCTCCAGGACCCGTGGCAGCCCGCGCTGCTCGACCTGGTCGCGCTGTCCGCCGAGGCGGCCGAGGCCGAGGGCAAGAGCTGCGGTGTGTGCGGTGAGGCCGCGTCCGACCCACTGCTGGCCTGTGTGCTGACGGGTCTGGGTGTCACCTCCCTGTCCATGGGTGCGGCGTCGATTCCCTATGTCCGGGCCACGCTGGCGAAGTACACGATGGCGCAGTGCGAGCGGGCGGCGGCGGCCGCACGTGCGGCGGACAGCGCCGAGGAGGCGCGCGCCGCGGCTCAGGCGGTGCTGTCCGGCGAGTAGTCGTAAGGGCGCTCGTCGGTGCGTCGGATCCAGGGGCGTCCCGCCTTCGGGTGGGGCGCCCCTGGCGCTTTCAGTGGCGGTGTCCGGGTGACGTGTTCTCCTCTCCGAGGTCGGGTGGTGCGCAGTAGTCGACGTCCGACTCGGGTGAGATGAGGTCGCCGGATTCGACGTCGGTGCAGTAGGCGTCGAAGACCTCGGCGGCGGTGAGCGGTTCGAGGCCGCCGCCGCGCAGCCGCCAGCCGTGGACGCGGTCGGCGGTGTCGGGGGCGCTGACGCGCATGACGAGTCCGCCGGGGCTGCGTGTGGCGAGGCCCAGGGCCAGGACGCTGGTGAATTCGAGGGCTTCGGCCTCGTCGAGTTCCGGGATGCCGTCGGTGTCCGCGTCGGCGTGCAGGACGGAGATGAGCGTGTCCGGTGGTCCCGAGACGCTGCAGACGAGGTGCCGGTCGCCGGGCGGTGCCGTGTCGAGGATGCGCATGAGGAGGTCGGAGGCGCGGGTGAAGGCCGCGCGTCCGATGTCCTCTCCGCAGGTGGCGCAGGGCCCGAGACGGGTGAGGAGCGTGGTGGCGTACTCCCACGTGGCCCGGCGTACGGCCTCGTCGACGAGGGCCGGCACGAGGGTGGCCAGGGGGCGGCCGTCGTAGGGGATGGTGGCTCCGGTGGCCGCGAGTTCCGCGGTGAAGCGCGTGCGGCTGGCCGAGGATTCGGGGTCGAGTCCGGTGCCCGCGCAGAAGTCGGCGTACTCCTCGGGGTCGAAGAGGGCCAGTGTGGTGTGGCTGCCCTGTGCCGCTCGGCTCTTGAGGACGGCTTCCACCTGCTGGAGGTAGGTGGTGTGGTCGTCGAAGGCGAAGCTGCGGTAGCGCCGCATGGCGCGGAAGTCGTGGTCGTCGGTGAGCAGGGCGATGGTGCCGGCGATTTCGCGGCGCAGGACGCGTCGCATGGTCTGGTGGTCGGTGTGCGCCATGTTTCCCCCAATGCACGGTCGATCAATGCTCACTCACAGTAACCGGCGGCACTGACAACGGCTTCCGGCGGTGGCGGTCGCGGACCGAGCAGTGCTGGATTGCGCAGGTCAAGGCGCTGGTGATGCCGTTCGTTCCAGCCGAGGGGGTGATCGCGGGGGTGACGGTGAGCAGACGGACCCGACGGCGCGGCCGAGGCCCGTTGGGCCGACCTCGGACTGCGCCGTCGTGCTGGGCGAGTCCGAGGCCACGTGCGGCTGGTGGTGGGCCGGCGGGTCAGGCGCGCTTGCGGGCCAGTTCCTCGTAGAAGCCGAGCAGACCGAGGTCGTCGATGGACCCGGGGTTGACCGCCTTCTCCATGGGTGTGCCCTGGAGGAGGCGCTTGACCGGGACCTCGATGCGCTTGCCGGTGAGGGTGTGCGGGACGCCCGGGACCTCGATGATCTCGTCGGGCACGTGGCGCGGCGAGAGCTGTTCGCGGATTGCCTGCTTGATGCGGGTCAGGAGTGCCTCGTCCAGGACGGCGCCGGGCGCCAGCTGCACGAACAGCGGCATCCAGTAGCCCCCGTCGGGCTGTTCGATGCCGATGACGAGGGACTCCTTGATCTCGGGCAGCCGTTCGACGACTTCGTAGATGTCGGCCGAGCCCATGCGCACGCCCTGCCGGTTGAGGGTGGAGTCGGAGCGGCCGTGGATGATCACGGAGCCGCGTGAGGTGAGGGTGATCCAGTCGCCGTGGCGCCAGACGCCCTGGTAGGTGTCGAAGTAGCTGTCGTGGTAGCGGCTGCCGTCGGGGTCGTTCCAGAAGTGGATCGGCATCGAGGGCATGGGGTTGGTGACGACCAGCTCGCCCACCTCGTCGACGAGGGGCTTGCCGCTCGGGTCCCAGGACTGCAGCTCGGTGCCGAGGCCGGGGGCCTGGAGCTCGCCGATGTACACGGGAAGCGTCGGTACGGCGCCCGCGAAGCAGGAGCAGACGTCCGTGCCGCCGCTGACGGAGGCGATCCACAGGTCCTCGCGGACCTCGTCGTGCAGCCAGCGGAAGCCGTCGGGCGGCAGCGGGGAGCCGGTGGTGGCGACGCACCGCACTCGGGAGAGGTCGAAGTCGCGGGACGGGTGCACGTCCGCCTTGCGGCACGCCATGACGTAGGCGGCGGAGGTGCCGTAGAGGGTGGCGCCGGTGCGTTCGGCGACCCGCCACTGGGCGCCCGTGTCGGGGTAGCCCGGGCTGCCGTCGTACAGCACGATCGTGGTGCCCGTGAGCAGGCCGGAGACGAGGAAGTTCCACATCATCCAGCCGGTCGAGGTGTACCAGAAGAAGCGATCCCCGGGGCCGAGGTCGCAGTGCAGGCCGAGCTGCTTGAGGTGTTCGACCAGGATGCCGCCCTGGGACTGGACGATGGCCTTGGGCAGGCCGGTCGTGCCGGAGGAGTACAGCACCCACAGGGGGTGGTCGAACGGGACCTGTTCGAAGTCGGGCTCGATGTCGGCGGCGGTCAGCGCCGACCACTCCAGTGCGCCCTGCGGTGCTTCGGTGCCGAGGAGCGGGATGTGGACGACGGCGCGCAGGGTGGGCAGTTCGCGGCGCAGCTCGGCGACGATCTCGCGGCGGTCGTGCTCCTTGCCGCCGTAGCGGTAGCCGTCGACGGTGAACAGGACGACCGGTTCGACCTGCTGGAACCGGTCGAGGACGCTGCGGGCTCCGAAGTCGGGGGCGCAGGAGGTCCACACGGCGCCCACGGCGGCGGTCGCGAGGAGCGCCACGACAGCCTGGGGGATGTTCGGGAGGTAGCCGCTGACGCGGTCGCCCGGGCGGACGCCGAGGGCGCGGAGTTCGGCGGCGAGGGAGCCCACCTGGCGGCGCAGCTCGGACCAGGTCACCGGGCTCGGTTCATGGATCTCGTCGACGTACAGCAGGGCGGGTTCGTCCGCCCGGTCGGCGGCGGCGCGCAGGGCCTGCTCGGCGTAGTTGAGGGTGGCTCCGGGGAACCACTCGGCGCCAGGCATGGAGCGGTCGCCCAGTACGCGCGCGTAGGGCGTCGAGAACCGTACGTCGAACCACTCCGTGACGGCTTTCCAGAAGGTGTCGAGCTGGTCGACGGACCACCTGTGGAGTGCCGGGTAGCCTCCTTCGGCCGGAGCGCCGTGGTGCTCGGCGGCCCATGCCTGGAACTTGGTGATGCGTGCCTGGGCGATCCGCTCGGGATCTGGCTGCCAGAGCGGCTGGGGGTTCGCTGTCGACATGGGGCGGCTCCCGGGCTGTGCGCGTCGTGTGCGTCGGTCCGCGCACGGGCTGGGGTGTGCGCGTGACGCGGCTGACAGGGACGATGCCATGTGATCGACTTCTACACCAGGGTGCCCCCCACATAGTCCGTGTCGTGAAGATGTGGTCCTAGCACGGGTGAACGGCAGTTGAACGACACGCGCGCGTGGGGCGGTCAGTGGCAGGGTGAACAGCATGGACGGTCGTGACCTGGTGCGTTCGGTGAGTGTGGTCGGTTCGGGGAGGGCTGCTCAGGGGTTGCGTACCGTACGGGCCGCCTGGCGCAGGCGGCGTATCGACGCCGCCGGGCTGCCGCCGCGGGGGGCGGAGCGTGCGCGGGTGCCGGGGCAGGTGCGGGGTGCGGAGCCGGGGCCCGGAGGCGGTGTGATCCGCTTCGGCCGCTCCGAGCTGCGGATCACCGTCGCGGTGAACGGTGCCGTGTTCTGGGGCTGGGACGGGGCGGGGCCGGAACCGTCGTACGCGCTGGCCGGCAGCTGCCCCGAGCCGGATCCACGGGCGGTTCTGGAGCCGGACAAGGACGGCGGCTGGCGTGTGGTGGCCGAACGGGTGACCGTTGTCGTCTCGCGCCACGGTGCGCTGGAGGTGTGCACACCGGGCGGCGTGGTGCTGCGGCGGGATCTGCCGCCGCGCTGGTGGGAGCCGGCCGACGGCGGCACGGCGCGCTGGATGCAGCGGTCCGAGGTGGCGGCGGACGCCCGGTTCTTCGGTCTGGGCGGGCGGGCGGCGGGTCCTCGGCTGCGGGACGGCACGTACCGGCTCTGGAACACCGACCCTGGCCGTGCGTTCGGTCCGGGCGACGATCCGCTGTACCTGACGATGCCGGTGCAGCTGGTGGTGGCCGACGCCGCGGCCCATCTGGTGTTCCACGACACCACGTGGGACGGCACGGTGACCCTGCGGGAGGGCGAGGAGGGCGCGGGGTCGGGCCACGACCGGGCCGGGCGCTGTGAAATACGCATGGACGGCGGCCCGCTGCGCGGCTGGGTGATCGTGGGCGCACCCGCGCGCGTGCTGCACATCTGGGCCTCACTGACCGGGGCGCCGGCACTGCCGCCTGCGTGGGCGCTCGGCCACCATCACGCGCGGTGGGGCTTCGGCAGCGAGCAGGAGGTGCGCCGGATCGTCGCGGGCTACCAGGAGCGCGGTCTGCCGCTGGACGCCGTCCACCTGGACATCGACCACTACGCGGACCACCAGGTGTTCACCGTCGACCAGGAGCGCTTCCCGAAGCTGCCGGTGCTCGCCGAGGAACTGCGCCGGGACGGGATCCGCCTGGTGTCGATCATCGACCCGGCGGTGAAGGCGGCGCCGGGCAACGCCGTGTACGACAGCGGGTCGGCCCTGGACGCGTTCGTGCGGGACGCCTCGGGGCGGACGGTGCGGGGCGAGGTGTGGGCCGGCGAGTCGGTCTTCCCGGACTTCACGCACGCGCGCGTGCGCAAGTGGTGGGGCGGGCTGTACGAGGAGCGGCTGGGGCAGGGCTTCGCGGGCTTCTGGCACGACATGAACGAGCCGACGTCGTTCAGCGCCTTCGGTGAGCCGACGCTGCCGCGTTCGGCCCGGCACGCCCTGGAGGGGCGGGGCGGCGACCACCGGGAGGCCCACAACGCGTACGCGATGTGCATGGCCAGGGCGGGCTACGAGGGGCTGCGTGAGCTGTCGCCGCAGGAGCGGCCGTTCCTGTTCTCGCGGTCCGGCTGGGCGGGCATGCACCGGTACGGGGGCACGTGGTCGGGGGACGTGGCGACGGGCTGGCCCGGGCTGCGGGCCTCCCTGTCGCTGGTGCTGGGGCTCGGCCTGTGCGGGGTGCCGTACTCGGGGCCGGACGTCGGCGGCTTCGACGGCACGCCGTCGCCGGAGCTGTACCTGCGGTGGTTCCAGCTCGGCGCGTATCTGCCGCTGTTCCGTACGCACGCGAGCCTGCGTGCCGGGCGCAGGGAGCCCTGGGAGTTCGGTTCCGAGGTGCTGGAGCACGCGCGCGCGGCGCTGCTCGAACGCCGGCGTCTGCTGCCCTACTTCATGACGCTGGCTCACCTGGCGCGGCGCACGGGTGCCCCGTATGTGCGGCCGCTGTGGTGGGGGGCGCCGGAGGACCGGGCGCTGCGCGACTGCGGGGACGCGTTCCTGCTGGGCGACGGCCTTCTGGTGGCGCCCGTGCTGGACCCCGGGGCGGACCGGCGTGCTGTGCAGCTGCCGCGGGGCCGCTGGTACGACACGGTGACCGAGAAGACGTACGAGGGTCCGGCCCAGGTTCTCGTGGACGCCCCGCTCTCGCGGATTCCGGTGCTCGCGCGCGCGGGCGCAGTCGTACCCGTACGCGGGGAGGACGGCGGGCTCGAGCTGGAGGTGTGGGCGCCGGCCCGGGGACGGACGGGGGGCGGGCTGGTGGTGCCGGACGCGGGCGACGGGTGGGACGTGCCGGAGATCGAGCGCTACGCCGCCCGCTGGCGGGGCCGGCGGGTGGTCGTCAGCCGGGAGCGGGAGGACGGCGCGGACGAGCCGCCCCACCCGGTGCGCATACGGGGCCTCGGCTGAGCCGGTGGGCTCAGACGTAGCGGCCCTCGAACCAAGCCCGCACGGCCAGGGTGTGCAGCGGGAAGGCGAGTTCCCCGGGCCTGCGCAGCAGGTGCCAGCCCTCCGTCTCGTCCGTGGCGTCCGAGGCCGGCAGTCCTTCTACCGGGCGTTCAGGAAGAAGTCCGAACAGCAGCAGGTGCCCGTCGGGTGAGCTCATGGCGTCCACGAGGCGCACGTCGCGGGCGGCCGCGTCGATGCCCGTCTCCTCCTTGAGCTCGCGGACGACGGCGTGCTTCCAGTCCTCGCGGTCGTCGACGTAGCCGCCGGGCAGTGCCGTGCCTCCACGCGCGGGGGCGATGGTTCGGGTGATGACGACCAGGGCCGTGCCCTTGGTGTCGTACACGGGCTGGAGCGCGATCGCGACCGGCAGCGGGTTGCGGTAGGCGACGGTCCCGCAGGACGGGCAGGTGCGCGGCCAGCCGGAGACGCCCTCTCCATAGGGCGCTCCACAGCTCGAACAGTGGGAGTCCGGCGCGGAGTTGTCGGTTGAGTGCTGAATTTCGGACACGCGCGGACTGTATCCGATCAGAGGAAGCAAGTGTTCCGACAGTGGCACACAGGGATACGCCGAACACCTGGAGGGGCGGCCGGAACCACCCCCGTCGGCCCCGGCCGCCCCTCCTGGTACGACGACGCCAAAGGGGGCCGTGCGGTTCGCCGGGACGCCTGCCCATTTTCCGTTGCCCGTGGCACACTTCTGACGCTTCATCAGATCTCTTCGCCTGGAGGAACGTTGACGCGTACGCGCACACCCGTGGTCTCCGGCTGGTTCACCGGCGAAGGAGACTCCTTCCGACTCCTGGGCACCCGATGCACGTCCTGCGGCACGGTCTTCTTTCCCCGCGAGGACGCCCACTGCCGCAATCCGTACTGCCCGGGCGGCCCACTGGACGAGGTCCCACTGTCACGAACCGGATGGATCTGGTCGTATACCGACAGCCGATACCGCCCACCGTCACCCTATGTGAGCAATCCGGAACTTCCGTGGGAGCCGTACACGTTGATCGCGGTGGAGCTGGAGTCCGAGCGGATCGTGGTGCTGGGGCAGGCGGTTCCCGGGATCACCGTCGCCGATCTGGCGGTGGGCATGGAGGTGGAGGTCGTCCCGGGAGTGCTCCACGAGGACACGGAGACGACCTGGACCACCTGGCGGTGGCGGCCGACGGGAGTGACGGCATGACGGCGGACGTGGCGGTGCTCGGTGTGGGCATGCACCCGTGGGGCAAGTGGGGGCGCGGTTTCACGGAGTACGGGACGGCGGCGGCTCGCGCGGCCCTCGCGGACGCCTCCCTCGACTGGCCGGACGTCGGATCGGTCGTGGGTGCGGACACGGTACGCGGCGGATACCCCGGGTACGTGGCGGGGGCGACGTTCGCCAAGGCCCTGGGCTGGCAGGGAGCCCGGGTCGCCAGCGTCTACGCGGCGTGCGCCTCGGGTGCGCAGGCGATCGCGACGGCACGGGCGCAGATCCTCGCCGGGCTGGCGGACGTCGTGCTCGTGGTGGGGGCGGACGCCGCACCCAAGGGCTTCTTCCGGCCCGCGGGCGGGGACCGGCCCGACGATCCGGACTGGCTGCGCTTCCGCCTGCTGGGTGCGACGAACCCGGCCTATTTCGGGCTGTACGCGCGTCGGCGGATGGCGCTGCACGGCGACACCGCGGAGGATTTCGCGCTGGTCAAGGTGAAGAACGCCGCCGCGGGGGCGCTCAACCCGTACGCGCGCTACCGCAAGCGGGTCACGGCCGAGGAGGTCGCCGCCTCAGCGGTGGTCGCCGATCCGCTGCGACTGCTCGACATCTGTGCCACCTCCGACGGCGGGGCCGCGCTGGTGCTGTGCAGCCTGGACTTCGCGCGCCGTCACGGTGCGGCGCGGCCGGTGCGGATCCGGGCGGTGTCGACCGTGACACCGCGGTTCCCGAACACAGTGCTGGATCTGCCGGACATCGCCACCGACTCCGCCGTCGCGGTGCCCCCCGACGAGAGTTTCCGGGCGTCCATCGCCCGGATCGCCTACGAGGAGGCGGGCATCGGCCCCGAGGACCTGTCCCTGGCGGAGGTGTACGACCTGTCGACGGCGCTCGAACTGCAGTGGTACGAGGACCTGGGACTCTGCGGCGCGGGCGAGGGCGCGAAACTCCTGAGAGAGGGCGCGACGGCTCCGGGCGGTCCCATACCCGTCAACACCAGTGGCGGCCTCGCCTCCTTCGGTGAGGCGGTGCCGGCCCAGGCCATCGCCCAGGTCTGCGAGCTGACCTGGCAGTTGAGGGGAACCGCGGGCGGCCGGCAGGTGGCCGGGGCACGTGTGGGGATCACGGCCAACCAGGGGCTCTTCGGGCACGGGTCGTCGGTGGTCGCGGTCCGCTGAGCTCAGCGGGGCACGAGTCCGGGGTTTCACAGGTGGGGCACATGAGGTTTTTCACGGTGCGTGATCAGCCCGGAATGCTGCGTGAACGTCTTATGAACTGCGCCTGGGCGTACGCGGGCAGCGCCATTATGCTCCCGTGCACTCCTGGACGGATACTCTCCGCTTCGCCTTCCAGCCGGTGGTCAATCTGAGGACCGGCGCGGTCGCCGCACTGGAGATACTCGCCCGCCCGGAGACCGGCGACATCCTGGCCGAGGCCCGTCGTGATCCCGAACTCGACGGCAGGCTGGCCGTGTTGGCGCTGCGGGCGGCGACGCGCAAGGAGACGCTCCTGCCCTTGCACGTCAACGTCTTCGCGGCCACGCTCGCCGACCTCGGCGGCCTCACCGCGCTGCACGACGCCGTGCGCGCGGTGGGGCGGCTGCCCTGGGAGGTGACCCTGGATGTCGTGCCGCCCTACACGCACGTGCCGCAACAGGCCCTGCTGGAGGCGGTCGCCGCGCTGCGCGAGCAGGGCTTTCGGATCAGCGCGGACGGCATCGGAGACGGGGACGTGCCCCTGAGGCTGCTCACCGACCTCTCCCCCGACCTGGTCAAGCTCGACGCCTCACTGCTGGCCCGGCCGGCCGCGGTACGAGCGATGCGGACGCTGTGCGAGCAGTTGGGCGCACTGGTGGCGGTGGAGGGCGTGGAGACCGAGCTGCAGTGTGCGGCGGCGCTGTCGGCCGGTGCCCAGCTCGCCCAGGGCGAGCTGTTCGCGCCCCCGGCCCGGATCCCGGCAGCGGACGTGTACGTTCCGCCGCGGTACCCCGCCGCCCTGGCCGTGCCCCGGTCCGGGCCGTCCGTTCGGGAGTTCGTGCGCCCCGCGGCCGTCCTGCCCGTCACCGCCTCGGCGGGCCAGGTGAGGGCCCTGCTGACCGGCTCACCGGACGTCTCCGGGGTGTTGCTCGTGGACCAGACCGGGGCGCCCGTCCGGTCGGTGCACCGGTCGCGCTTCCTGCTGTCGATGTCCGGCCGGTACGGGCACGCCCTGTACGCGGACCGGCCGGCCTTCAAGCTGGGCGACGCGCCCCGCACGGTCGGCGTGGACGCCACCGCGTGGGAGGTGCTGGACGTGGTGGCGATCGGCGGCCGCGACCGCACCTCGGACGACGTGGCGGTCGTCGACCGCCGCGGCCGCTGCGTGGGGGTCGTACGGCTCGCCGACCTGGTACGGGCGCTGGCCGAGACCCGGGTGGAGGAGGCCGCGCGACTCAATCCGCTGACCAGGCTGCCCGGTTCGGACGCCATCACGAGTGAGGTGGACCGGCGGATCGCCGACGGGCGGACGTTCGCGCTCAGCTGGCTGGACATCGACCACTTCAAGCAGGTCAACGACGGGGCCGGGTTCGCAGCGGGCGACGAGCTGATCCGTTCGGTGGGCCGAGCGCTGCAGGAGGCGGTCGCGGGGCACGCGCGCGTGGGCCACATCGGGGGCGACGACTTCCTGGTGCTGGCGGAGGAGGCGGCGCTCGAGCCACTGGCCGGCGCCGTGCTCGACGTCCCCTGGTCGGCGGGCGGGCGCCCGGTGACGTTGTCCCTGGCGACCGTCGTCTGCGGGCCCGGCAGCGTGTCCGACCACCGGCAGGCCGCGGCCCGTCTCGCCCCGCTGAAGAAGGCGGCGAAGGCGCTGAGCGGGTCGAGCTGGGTACTCGCGTACGCGGGACTGCCCGGGTACGAGATCCGGCGCGGCTGCGGTACGGCTCCGGCCCAGGTGGGATACGCGGCGGCCGAGCCCCTCGGGTGAAGCGCCCGATCGTATACGGCCGTTGGACGCCCGCCTGCGGGAAGGAAGCCCCGGGCGGCACGGGGCCGGCAACCGCTGTCACCGTTGCCGTCAGCGACCTTGACGGCCCCGTGGTGCCGGTGAACACTTCCGGGTGTCAGCCGACATCGCCGTACATTCTCGGCGTAATCAGGCACTGCGCCACGCGCTTTTTCCTGCTCAACGGCCCTCCCCCAGGGGCGATCCGGCTGCGACGGCACGCTCGTCACGGACGCCGGGCGGGGCGCGGGATCCCTCCTGTCTTCGGCTGAAGTCGCCAAGGAACCGTTCCTGCACGGAGGGCCGGGGCCGCTCGCCCCGCGCGACGCCAAGGGAGCCGCCATGAGCAACGGAGACATTTTCGTCGGCGAGGTCATCGGTACCGCGATCCTGATCCTGTTCGGTGCCGGTGTCTGCGCCGCCGTCACCCTCAGATACTCCAAGGCCCGCGCCTCCGGGTGGGTCGTCATCGCGTTCGGCTGGGGCTTCGGTGTGCTCGCGGGCGCGTACACCGCCGCTCCCCTCTCCGGCGGTCAGCTCAACCCCGCGGTCACCATCGGTATCGCCGTGGACACCGGCAAGTGGGGCAAGGTCTGGGTCTATCTGCTGGGCCAGATCGTCGGCGCGATGCTGGGCGCGGTCCTCGCCTACCTGGTGTACCTCGCGCAGTTCCAGGCCAACGTCCGCGAGGAGGGCACGACCGAGGGCACGGCCGACGAACCGGTGCCGACCCTCGGGATCTTCTCGACCATTCCGGAGATACGTAACCCGGTCGCCAACCTCATCACCGAGATCATCGCGACGATGTCCCTGGTGCTGCCCGTCCTGGCCTTCGGGCTGACGAGGGGGCTCGGCGAGTCCGGCACCACGGTGCTGATCGTCTCGCTGCTCGTGGTCGGCATCGGACTCTCCCTCGGCGGGCCCACCGGATACGCCATCAACCCGGCGCGCGACCTGGGCCCGCGCATCGTGCACACCTTCCTGCCGATCCCGAACAAGGGCACGTCGAACTGGGGTTACGCGTGGATCCCGGTCGTCGGCCCGCTGATCGGCGGGGCGCTCGCCGGCCTCGTCTACAACGTGGCCTTCTGACCAGCGACCCGATCCAGCGACCCAGGGACAGCCATGACGGACACCGCCGAGAAGTACGTCGCCGCCATCGACCAGGGCACCACGTCCAGCCGCTGCATCATCTTCGACCACGGCGGCGCGATCGTCGCCGTGGACCAGCGCGAGCACCGCCAGATCTTCCCCAAGCCGGGCTGGGTGGAGCATGACGCCACCGAGATCTGGTCCAAGGTGCAGGCAGTGGTGGCCGGGGCGCTCGCCAAGGCCGGTCTGCGCGCGGACCAGCTGAGCGCCCTCGGTATCACCAACCAGCGGGAGACCACGGTCCTGTGGGACCGCGCCACCGGCAAGCCGGTGCACAACGCGATCGTCTGGCAGGACACCCGTACCGCGGCCCTGTGCCACGAACTGGGCGGCACGGACGGCCAGGACCGCTTCCGTGACCAGACCGGCCTGCCACTGGCCAGCTACTTCTCTGGCCCCAAGGCGGCCTGGCTGCTGGACAACGTGCCCGGGCTGCGCGAGCGCGCCGAACGCGGCGAGATCGCCTTCGGAACCATCGATTCCTGGCTGATCTGGAACCTCACCGGCGGCACGGACGGCGGCCGGCACGTCACCGACGTCACCAACGCCGGTCGCACCATGCTGATGAACCTGGAGACGCTCCAGTGGGATCCCTCCATCCTCTCGGCGATGAACGTGCCCGAAGCGGTCCTGCCCGAGATCAGGTCGTCCGCCGAGGTGTACGGCACCGCCGTCGGGCAGCTCGCGGGCGTACCCGTGGCCTCGGCGCTGGGCGACCAGCAGGCCGCCGTGTTCGGGCAGGCCTGCTACGACGTCGGCACCGCGAAGAACACCTACGGCACCGGCAGCTTCCTGCTGCTCAACACCGGTGACCGGCCGGTGCCGTCCAAGAGCGGGCTGCTGACGACGATGGGCTACAAGATCGGTGGTGAGGCGCCGGTGTACTGCCTGGAGGGGTCCATAGCGATAACGGGCGCGCTCGTCCAGTGGTTCCGCGACCAGCTCGGCATCATCCGCACCGCCGACGAGATCGAGACCCTGGCGGCCGGCGTCGAGGACAACGGCGGGGCCTACATCGTGCCCGCCTTCTCGGGCCTGTACGCGCCCTACTGGCGCTCCGACGCACGCGGTGTCGTCACCGGGCTGACCCGGTACGTCACCAAGGCCCACCTCGCGCGCGCGGTGCTGGAGGCGACCAGCTGGCAGACGAGGGAGGTCGTGGACGCCATGTACCAGGACTCCGGCGTGCGGATCACGACCCTGAAGGTCGACGGCGGCATGACGAAGAACAACCTGCTCATGCAGCACCAGGCGGACGTCCTGGGTGTGCCGGTGATCCGGCCCCGGGTCTCCGAGACCACCTGTCTGGGCGCCGCCTACGCGGCCGGCCTGGCGACGGGCGTGTGGAACGACCTGGACGAGCTGAAGTCGCACTG
Organism: Streptomyces sp. NPDC044061; assembly: GCF_056434305.1. NCBI lineage: Bacteria > Bacillati > Actinomycetota > Actinomycetes > Kitasatosporales > Streptomycetaceae > Streptomyces > Streptomyces sp. NPDC044061. Next base: position 15,130 of record NZ_JBWKFL010000024.1, read on the forward strand.
GCAGAAGGACGCGGAGTGGACACCGGCCATGGAGGCGTCGGTACGCGACCGCGAGTACCGCAACTGGCGCAAGGCGGTGGAGAAGAGCTTCGGCTGGCTGGAGGACGAAGAGGCCTAGGCGCCGCACGCGCGCGTGCGGCTGTCCGCGGGGACCACGGCCCGTACCCCGGTCGGCGGGGGTACGGGCCGTGCCGCGGTCAGGTGGTGACGGCCTGGCGGCGGTCGGCCGCGTACTCCATCGCGTGCTGGACGACCCCGATGAGCACCTCCTTGACCGACTCCCGGTCGCGGGCGTCGCACAGCAGGACGGGCACGTGCTCGTCCAGGTCGAGGGCCTGGCGCACGGCGTCGGCGGGGTAGCGGTCCGCCCTCTCGAAGCAGTTGACGCCGACGAGGAACGGTATGGAGCGCCTCTCGAAGTAGTCGACGGCGGCGAAGCAGTCCTCCAGACGGCGCGTGTCGGCGAGGACGACGGCACCGAGCGCGCCCTCGGACAGCTCGTCCCACATGAACCAGAACCGTTCCTGCCCTGGCGTTCCGAACAGGTACAGCACGAGGTCCTCGCGCAGGGTGATGCGACCGAAGTCCATGGCCACGGTGGTCGTGTGCTTGCCCTCCACGCCACTGGTGTCGTCGACCGGGCGCCCGGCCTCGGTCAGCGACTCCTCGGTGCGCAGCGGCCTGATCTCGCTGACCGCGCCAACGAGGGTCGTCTTGCCCACTCCGAAGCCGCCGGCCACCAGGATCTTGAGCGTGACGGGCTCGACCGGGGGCACGCCGCGTTCAGAACGCCCGAAGATCATCGATCTCTTCTCCTGCTCGATGGTCGGGCGACGGTCGGCCGTAGCCGCCGCCACCGGGGGTTTCGATGACGAGCACGTCGCCGGGGGCGACGTCCGTCGAGCCGCTTCCGCCGAGGTCGGTGACCGTGCCGTCGGTCCGCTCCACCCGGTTGGCGCCGAGCGCGCCGGGCCCGCCGCCCGCCATGCCGTACGGCGGCACCCGGCGGTGCTGGGAGAGCGTGGAGACGGTCATGGGTTCGAGGAAGCGGATGCGGCGCACGGCGCCGTCCCCACCGCGCCGGCGTCCGGCGCCGCCGCTCCCGCGGCGGACGGCGAACTCCTCGAGCCTGACGGGCAGCCGCCATTCGAGGACTTCGGGGTCGGTGAGGCGCGAGTTGGTCATGTGCGTCTGTACGACGTCGGCGCCCGAGAAGTCGTCACCGGCACCGGATCCGGAGGCGACCGTCTCGTAGTACTGGTGGCGTTCGTTGCCGAAGGTGACGTTGTTCATGGTCCCGGATCCCTCGGCCTGGACGCCGAGCGCCGCGTACAGGGCGCCGGTGACGGCCTGCGAGGTCTCGACGTTGCCCGCGACGACCGCGGCGGGCGGTTCGGGGGCGAGCATGGAGCCGGGCGGTACGACGATGTCCAGGGGGCGCAGGCAGCCGTCGTTGAGCGGGATGTCGTCGGCGACCAGGGTGCGGAAGACGTACAGGACCGCCGCGTTGACCACCGAGAAGGGGGCGTTGAAGTTGGTGGCGAGCTGGGGCGAGGTGCCCGTGAAGTCGACGGTGGCGCGGCGTTCGGCCCGGTCGACGCGCACCCGGACCCGGATGACGGCGCCCGAGTCCGTCTCGTAGGCGTACTCCCCGTCGTCCAGGGCGTCGATGACGCGGCGGACCGCCTCCTCCGCGTTGTCCTGGACGTGCCGCATGTACGCCTGCACGACGTCGAGGCCGAACTCCTCGATCATGCGCCGCACTTCGTCGACGCCCTTCCGGTTGGCGGCGATCTGGGCTCGAAGGTCGGCGAGGTTGGTGCGGACGTTGCGGGAGGGGTGGCGCGCCTCGGCCAGCAGGCGGCGGGTCTCCTCCTCCCGGAAGCGGCCGTTCTCGGCGAGCAGCCAGTTGTCGAAGAGGACGCCCTCCTCCTCGATGGTGCGGCTGTGGGCGGGCATGGAGCCGGGGGCGATGCCGCCGATCTCGGCGTGGTGACCGCGGGAGGCGACATAGAAGAGGATCTTCGTTTCACTCTCCGTGTCCGGCGCGGAGTCGGTGTCGAAGACCGGGGTGATCACGGTGACGTCGGGCAGGTGGGTGCCGCCGTGGTACGGGTCGTTGACGGCGTAGGTGTCGCCCGGACGCATCGAGCTGCCGCGCCGGCGGATGACCTCCTTGACGCTGGTACCCATGGAGCCCAGGTGGACGGGGATGTGGGGCGCGTTGGCCACCAGGTTTCCGTCCGGGTCGAACAGGGCGCAGGAGAAGTCCAGGCGCTCCTTGATGTTGACGGACTGCGCCGTGGACTCCAGCCGGGCGCCCATCTGCTCGGCGATCGACATGAAGAGGTTGTTGAAGACCTCGAGCAGGACCGGGTCGGCTTTCGTGTCGAGATCGGAACTCTGCGTAATCGCCGTGCGTTCCATGTGCAGATGCCCGTCGTCGGTCGCCGCGGCCCGCCAGCCGTCGTCGACCACGGTCGTGGCGCCGGCCTCGGCGATGATCGCGGGTCCGGTGACGGTTGCGCCGGGAGGAAGGGCCTCCCGGCGGTGGAGGGGTACGTCGCGCCAGGTGCCGCCGGTGTGCAGGCGGACGGTCTCGGGGGCCGCGGGGCGGCCCTCGTAGGGGGCGAGGGCGGAGAGATCGGGGGGTGCGGTGATGCCGGTGGCTTCTACGGAGAGGGCTTCGACGACGATCGGGCGGTCGAGGGTGAAGGAGTACGTGGCGCGATGACGTTCTTCGAAGGCGTGACGCATGGTGCCGGGCTCGGTGAACTCGACGGTGAGGGTGGTGTCGGTACCGTCGTAGCGCAGCTGGGCACGGCGGGTGACCTCGATGCGGTCCTCCGGGACGTCCTCGGCGCGCAGTTCCGCGCGGGCGGCGCCCTCCAGGTCGTCGGCCGTCTCGCGGACGCCGGGCATCGAGGCCGCCTCCAGAGGGGCCTCGACGGACTGTTCGCGCATGGCCGTGGTGTCGGCGAGGCCGATGCCGAGCGCGGAGAGGACACCGGCCATGGGGGGCACGAGGACGGTGCGGATCCCGAGCGACTCGGCGACCCTGCACGCGTGCTGGCCGCCCGCTCCGCCGAAGGTGGTCAGGGCGTAGCGGGTGACGTCGTGGCCCTTCTGGACGGAGATCCGTTTCACGGCGTTGGCGATGTTGGCGACGGCGATCTGCAGATAGCCCTCGGCCACCTGCTCCGGGGTGCGGTCGTCGCCGGTCCGCTCGCGGATCTCGCGCGCGAGGGCGGTGAAGCGGTCGTGGACCACGGTGGCGTCCAGCGGCTGGTCGCCGTCCGGGCCGAACACCGCGGGGAAGCGGGTGGGTTGGATGCGGCCGAGCATCACGTTGGCGTCCGTGACGGTGAGCGGGCCGCCGGCGCGGTAGCAGGCGGGGCCCGGGTCGGCGCCGGCCGAGTCGGGGCCGACGCGGTAGCGGGAGCCGTCGAAGTGGAGCACGGAGCCGCCGCCCGCGGCGACGGTGTGGATGTCGAGCATCGGGGCGCGCAGCCGGACGCCCGCGATCAGGGTGGTGAAGACCCGCTCGTACTCACCGGCGAAGTGCGAGACGTCGGTGGAGGTGCCGCCCATGTCGAAGCCGATCACGCGGTCGAAGCCGGCCCGCTGCGACATGCGGGCCATGCCGACGATTCCGCCGGCCGGCCCGGAGAGGATGGCGTCCTTGCCGCGGAACTGGCCAGCCTCGGTGAGGCCGCCGTTGGACTGCATGAACATGAGCCGCACACCCTGGAGTTCGTCGGCGACGTGTCGCACGTAGCGGCGCAGTACGGGCGAGAGGTAGGCGTCGACGACGGCGGTGTCCCCGCGCGGTACGAGCTTCATCAGGGGGCTGACCTCGCTGGACAGCGAGATCTGCGGGAAGCCGGTGTGGGCGGCGAGGACTCCGATCGCCCGTTCGTGGGCGGGGTGGAGGTGGCTGTGCAGGCATACGACGGAGACCGCGCGGATCCCGTCGTCGTACGCCTGCTGGAGCGGGCCCGCGAGGGCGTCCAGGTCGGGGGCCCGCAGGACGGTGCCGTCGGCGGCGATCCGTTCGTCGACCTCGATCACCCGTTCGTACAGCAGCTCGGGCAGTTCGATACGGCGGGCGAAGATGGCGGGGCGGTTCTGGTAGGCGATGCGCAGGGCGTCGCGGAACCCGCGGGTGATCACGAGGAGGGTGCGTTCGCCCTTGCGTTCCAGCAGGGCGTTGGTGGCGACGGTGGTGCCCATGCGGACGGCGTCGACGGGCTCCTCGGATCCCTCGAGCAGTTCGCGTACGCCGGCGACGGCCGCGTCGGCGTACCGGGCGGGGTTGTCGGAGAGCAGTTTGTGCGTGCGCAGGCTGCCGTCCGGGCGACGCGCGACGATGTCGGTGAAGGTGCCGCCACGGTCGACCCAGAACTGCCAGCCTGTCACGTCACTACTCCGCTTCCGCGCCGGTCACAGCGCCCGGAGGCCGTTGATCACGTCGCGCAGAATACTCTCGTCCGGCAGTTCGGCCGGGGGCACCGGACGTGTCACATGGACGAGTTCCGCGTGCATGAGGTCTCCGATGAGGACCCGCACCACCCCGATCGGCAGATCGAGCTCCGCGGCGAGTTCCGCGATCGACTGCGGTGCCCGGCAGAGGCCGACGATCTCCACGTGCTCCGGTGCGAGCAGCGTGTCCGCCTCCGGGTCCCCCGCGCCGGGTTCGGTGACGACCACCGCGATCAGATCGAGGCGGTGCTGGGCCGCACTCGTGGTGCGGCCGCGCGTCATGGCGTACGGACGGACGACCGGTCCGGCCTCGTCGTCGAACCAGTGACTTCTTCCCTGACCGTCTCCGCTCATGTCATCCCACTACCCGCCTGCGGACAGATCGGTGCGCGGAGAGGCGCCCAGATGCACGCCGACCCGCTTGACCAGGAGCGTCATCTCGTAGGCGACCTGGCCGACGTCGGAGTCGGCGTCGGACAGGACGGCGAGGCAGCTGCCGTCCCCGGCGGCCGTGACGAACAGGAAGGCGTCGTCGAGCTCGACCACGGTCTGCCGGACGCTGCCGGCCTCGAAGTGGCGGCCCACGCCCTTGGCGAGGCTGTGGAAGCCGGACGCGACCGCGGCCAGGTGCTCGCTGTCCTCGCGGGACAGGTCCTTGGAGACACCGGTGGGCAGACCGTCGCCGGAGAGCACGACGGCCTTGCGGATGCTGGCGACCCGGTCGACGAGGTCGTCCAGGAGCCAGTTCAGCTCCCCCTTGTTCGTCTCCGTGTGGCCGGTGGCCTTCGGTGCGGTCATCGACCGTCCCCCTTAGTCGTTCCTGGTGCTGTGCCGTTCCGGGCCCCTTCGCCCGAGGCGTTCTCCTGTCGGCCGCGCTGCCAGCCGCGCTGGAGCGAGGCCATCCGGTTGCGGACCTCGTCGGCGTCGCGGTCGGCGGTCTGCGCCTCGTGTTCGGGGCGCCGTTCGGTTTCCTGCTTCAGCTGGGGGGCCAGGTTGGCCTGCCGTACGCGCCGGGGCAGGGGCCCGGTGCCGGGACCGGGGGCCGCGTCACCGGTGGGCGGGGTGCCGTCGCCCCGGCCGCCACTGGACAAGGCCTGCTGGGGCCGGGTCCGCCTGGGCAGCGCCGGTGCTCGGGAGGTCTCGTCCCCGTCGCCGACCGCGGTGGCCGTGCCCTCGTCGACGCGGCCTGCGAGTCCGGTGCGCCGGGCTGCCTCGCCGCGGCGGCGGGCGGGCAGGGGGGCGGGCGAGCCGGTGTCGGACCGGCGCGGGCCGGCCGCGGGCTGCTCGTCCGGGTCGCCGCGGCGGGACCGCTGCTCGGTGACGGGCCTGCCGTGCGAGCTGACCAGCTTCGGCGTCTGTCGCCGGGGCAGCGGCACGGGACCGCCGTGGCTGTGGTCGGCCGGGCTGTCGTCGGTGGGCTGGGCGCCCGGCTGGTGGGGCTCGACCGGCAGGGACACCGGCTGCTCGTCGGCGCGGCCGCGGGTGCGGCGGTGACGGAACAGGCCGCCGCGCTCGCTCTCCTCGTCGCTCAGGGCGCCGGGGAAGGCGCCGAGGGCGTCGAGGTCGACGGAGGCCTCCAGCTCGACCGGGCCGTCCATCAGCGAAGGTGGCAGACCGGGCAGCTGCACCGGGGCCTGCGACCGGGCGGGGGTGAGGCTCGCCGGCTGCTCGGCTTCCCTGGAGGGGCGGGCGCGGTCGAGGCGGAAGCCGATGCCGTTGGTGTCCGGGACGTCGTCACTCAGCAGCGCGTCGGGGATGAAGACGACGGCGGTGGTGCCGCCGTACGGGGACGGCTGCAGGGAGACGCGGACGTTCTGGCGCTGGGCGAGGCGGCTGACCACGAACAGGCCGAGCCGGTCGGTGTCCGAGAGTTCGAACTCGGGGGTCTCGGCGAGCCGGAGGTTGGCGTCCAGCAGTGCCTCGGCCGTCATGCCGAGTCCCCGGTCGTGGATCTCCAGGGTGAAGCCGTTGGCGACCCGTTCGCCGAGGACCTGGACGGCCGTGTGCGGCGGCGAGAAGACGGTGGCGTTCTCGAGGAGTTCGGCCACGAGGTGGGTGACGTCGGCGACGGCCGGGCCGGTGACGGCGACCCGGGGCAGGCGCCGGACCTCGATGCGCTCGTAGTCCTCGACCTCGGCGACGGCGGCGCGGACGACGTCCATCAGCTGCACCGGGCGGCGCCACTGCCGCGACGGGGCGGCGCCGGACAGGATCACCAGGCCCTCGGCGTGCCGGCGCATGCGGGTGGTGAGGTGGTCCAGGCGGAAGAGGTCGGCGAGTTCGTCGGTGTCCTCGGTCCGGCGTTCCATGGTGTCGAGCAGGGTGAGCTGCTTGTGCAGCAGGACCTGACTGCGACGGGCGAGGTTGACGAAGACCTCGGAGACGCCGGCCCGCAGTTCGGCCTGCTTGACGGCGGCCTCGACGGCCGCGCGCTGCAGGGTGTTGAGGGCCTGGCCGACCTCGCCGATCTCGTTCCTGTCGTACTCGAGCCGTGGCACCTCGGTCTCGACGTCGACCTGCTCACCGGCCGACAGGCGGCGCATCACGCTCGGCAGCCGCACCCCGGACGCCTCGTGCGCCTCGAGGCGCAGCTGCCGCAGGTCGCGGATGAGACCGCGGCCGACCCGCACGGACAGGACGACGGAGAGCAGGAGAGCGACGAGGCCGAGGACGCCGGCGACGGCCGCCTGCGCGATCACGCCGACGCCCACGGGCCGCATGCGGTCCTGGAAGCGATCGCCGGCCTGGTCGTCCAGATCGCCGAGTTCGTCGAGGACGCTCGCCGCTGCGGAGTCCCAGCTCTGGGCGGTGACCCCGCGCGGGGTCCCGGACCCGGTGTTGGTGACGGCCTGCTCGGCCACGCGCAGCGGGGCGGTGGTGGCGTTCCGCCAGAAGCGTTCGTACCGCTCGCGTTCCGAGGTCGGCAGCAGCGGCAGGCTGATGTCGTACAGGAGGGTGCGCTGGGCGACGAGGTCGGAGATGTCGCGGGTCTCGTCGCGGGAGAGCCTGCCGACCACCAGCGCGGAGCCGAGCAGGGCGTCCTCGCGGGAGAGGAGCTCGCGGGCGCGGGTGATGTTGACCAGGGCCCGGGCCTGCTCGTCCATTTCGACGTCGTCGATGCCGTCGAGGGCGGCGAGCAGGTTGTAGCAGGGGTCGACGAGCCGGTTGTAGAGGTCGAGGGCCTGAGCGCGGCTGACCGTGCGCTCCTCGACGCTGCGGCGCAGGGGGTCGAGGCCGTCGAAGGCGTCGAGGACGGTGGTGAGGCGCTCGCTGTCGCCCGCGTCCATGGCGTCGCGGACGTCGTGGTCCCCGGCGTTCTCGCGGATCTTGGCGACGGCCCGGTCGGTGGCGCTGCGGGTCCGGTGCAGTGCCGAGAGGGCGTCCGCCGCTCGCGGGTCGGCGAGGTAGACGAGGGTCTGGCGGCGTTCCTGCTGCAGGACGCGGACGATGTCCTCGGTGGGATAGCCGACGTCCTGCACGACGTCGGTGACACGGAAGAGCCGGGTGACCTCACGTCCCGTGAGCACCGTGGCGAAGCCCCAGACGGCGGTCAGGGACACCAGCGGCACGAGAAGCAGCGCCACGATCTTCCGGCGGATCGACTTCCCGCGAAAGCGCATGGCCTCCCCCAGCTCGACCCCCGCCGGACGGGGGTGGACATGTCCATCAGCAAACGGCGCGAGCCTACTACCGCCCCACAGATAACTCGAAGACATGTCCGGAGGGTGAACTTCCGCACCGGCGGCGAGACATGGCGAGTTGTCCGGGCATTGCGGGAGATTGCGCCCGGGATACGGGTGCCTGCCCCGGGACCGGCCGAAGCGGCACCGGCAGCCGGTTGGCTTGAATTTTTCGCAAGTGGGGAATCTTCGAGGGCCGTTGTTCGTCTTTCTCCACGGGAAATGGGGGCGGAATCGGCCACAGGAGCCGCATCCCGCACCCCGGCGGCGTAAAACAGCGCAAGCCGGGCAGCCACTGGGGAGACGGGGTCTTCGGACACCGGGGCGAGCGGTCTGCTGGCGGTGGGGAGTGACACGGTGATGGGCACGGCGGAGCGGCGCGTGGCGACCGAGGAGAGCGTGGCGGAGCGCTCGGCGGCAGGGCGGGGCCAGGAAGCGCCGGATCGCGACATTCCGGTGCGTGGGCGTGCCGGGGAGTCCGCGGACGGGCAACAGTGGGCGTATCACCGCCCGTTGTGGGTCGAGGAGCCGGCGCGGCGGTACCGGATGCCCGACCCGGTGCGCACGGCTGCGGTTCGGGCGGTACTGATCATCGCGGTGACGCTGATTCAGGCCATGGTGGCGTTCCTGTGCACGATGGCCGGGTCCTGGTTGGCGTTCCCGATGGTGATCAGCAGTGTGGTCGGCACGGTGGTGGCCACCTGGGCCGTGGTCGATGTCTGGGTGACCCGCCAGGTGTGGAAGCAGCGGTACGGCGTGGTCTCCGAACCGAGCAGCACGGCCCGGTCGCTGCGCCGCGAGCGCCGCTCCCTCCGGCGCCAGGAGCGGGCCGCCCTGCGGGAGCAGAAGCGGATACGCCGACGGGGCGGCGCCGGACAGTTGTCGCACTCCTGACCTTCGGGCGGCCGGCACCCGTTCTCACAGCACGGCCGGCTCCGCCCGCTGTTCCCGCCCGAGTTCCCGCCGGGCGCGCATGAAGGGGCGGGGGCGGTCGACGGAGAGCACGGCGACCGTGCGGCCGTCCCGTTCGTAGCGCGCGAGGAAGCCGCCGTCCGCCGGGCCGTCGTCGGTGACGTCGCCCTCCGCGATCTGCACGGTGTCGCCGTCGCGGCGCCGGCCCGCGAACTGGATGCGGGAGCCGTACTGGTCGGACCAGAAGTAGGGCACCGCGCGGACGGTCTCCAGGGTGCGGCCGGCGAGCAGGTTGGTCACGGCGACGCGGGGCTGTTCGGTGGCGGAGGTCCAGTGCTCGGCCCGGACGCCGCCGACCCGGGCCACGTCGCCGACCGCGACGACCTGCGGCAGGGCGGTCACACACCCGTCGTCGCAGAGCACCCCGTCGTGCAGGGCGAGCGACGAGCCCGCCAGCCAGGCGGTGTTGGGGGCGGCGCCGATGCCGACGATCACGACGTCGGCGGGCAGGGTACGGCCGTCGGTGAGGTCGACACCCGTGACCGTGGCGGTTCCGCGCAGGGCGGCCACGCCGGTGCCGGTGACCAGGTCCACTCCGCCACGGCGGTGCAGCGTGGCGCACACGGCGGCCATCTCTGCGCCGAGCTGGGGCACCAGCGGGAGCGTGGCGGCCTCGAGGACCGTGACCGCGTGGCCGAGCGCGGCGCAGGAGGAGGCGGTCTCGGCGCCGATGAAGCCGCCGCCGATGACCACGATCCGGCGCGGTCCCCGGGTGAGGTCGGCGCGCAGGGCCCGGGCGTCGTCCAGGGTGCGCAGGGTGTGCACTCCGGCGAGACCGTCGCCGGGCAGTCGGCGGGCGGCGGCGCCGGTGGCGATGACGACGCCGTCGGTGGAGACCGTGCGGCCGTCGTCGAGGAGCACCGTGCGGCCGCGGGCGTCGATGCCACGGGCGCGGACGCCGAGCAGCCACTCGGCGTCGAGTTGGGAGGTCTCGTCGGCGTCGGTGAGGGCGAGGTGGTCCTCGTCGGCCCGGCCGGTGAGGAAGTCCTTGGAGAGAGGAGGGCGGTCGTAGGGGCGATGGGGTTCCTCGCCGACGAGCACCAGTCGGCCGTCGAAGCCCTGGGCGCGCAGTTCGCGGGCCGCGTAGAGCCCGGAGAGGGAGGCGCCGACGACGGTCACGGTCTTCATGCGGCGCGGCTCCTCGCGTCGGGGGCGGAACGGCGCCTGCGGCGGGCTGCGGGGGTGCGGGGTGTCATGGCGGGAGTGACCGTGGGCCGGTCCGCGGCGGTGTTCATGCGGCCGTGCCCTCCTCCGCGGTGAGGTGGACGTGGACGACGCCTTCGTCGACGGTGACACGGTGGGTGCGGACGGGGCGCCGGGCCGGGAGGCAGGTCGGCCGGCCCGTGCGCAGGTCGAAGGACGCGGCGTGCAGCGGGCATTCGACCAGGCAGCCCTCCAGCCAGCCCTCGGAGAGGGAGGCGTCCTGATGGGTGCAGGTGTCGTCGATGGCGTACAGCTCGCCGTCGTCGGTGCGGAACACGGCGATCGGTGGCGTGGTCCCGACGCGGACGGACTCCCCCTCGGGGAGGTCTTCGAGGCGGCAGACGGGAATCACGGGCCCCCCTCTCGGTCCGGGACACTCGGTCCGGACCTGCTCGATGCAGGCGGTAGGGATGCAGGGAGAAGTCCGGACCTTCACCGGTCCGGGCGGTGCGGCGGTGCGGGAGTGACGGATCGTCGTGGGTCCGGGTGGTCCGGCCCCCTTCCGGGATCCGGACGCTTCGGTAACATGATGTTTCGCATGGCGCACGATCCAGCGCTATGCGCAACAGAATCCGCGCGGGACGACCGTCGCGTCAAGGGCTTCCCGCAGATGCGGCCCGAACCGGGCCCACAGGTGGTGAGAGTTGAGCCATGAGCCGCACGCAGAAGCAGTCTGACCGCAGCGAGGACACCACGGAGAACCCAGGGACCCCGGAGAGGCAGAGCGGCCGCGGAACGGCCAGCGCGGTGCAGTCGGTGGACCGCGCCGTGAGCGTGCTGGAGATCCTCGCCCGGCACGGCGAGGCGGGCGTCACCGAGATCGCCGAGGAGCTGGACGTGCACAAGTCCACGGCGTTCCGGCTGCTCGGCGTCCTGGAGAACCGGGGCCTGGTGGCCCAGGCCAAGGACCGCGGCAAGTACTACCTGGGGGCCGGCGTGCTGCGCCTGGCGGGGGCGGCGGCAGTGCGGCTGGACATCTCCCAGGAGGGCGTGCCGGTCTGCCGCGAGGTCGCCGACGAACTGGGCGAGACGGTGAACATCGCCGTGCTCGACGACGACGCGGCGGTCAACATCATGCAGGCCCGCGGCACGGCGTCGGTGACCGCTCAGAACTGGCTGGGCAGACGCACCCCGCTGCACGCCACCTCCAGTGGCAAGGTGCTGCTCGCGCACATGCCGCCCACACTGCGCGAGGGCCTGCTGGCCAGGTCGTTGCCGCGGTTCACGGACCGTACGATCACCGGCGCCACGATGCTGCGAGCCGAGCTGGAGGCGGTGGTCGAGCAGGGCTACGGCGTGACGATCGAGGAGCTGGAGCTGGGGCTCGCCGCCGTCGCTGCGCCGGTGCGCGCGCACGACGGCAAGGTGATCGCGGCGATCAGCGTCTCGGGGCCGGTGTACCGGCTGAATCCGGACAGGCTGCCGGAGGTGGCGAAGCGGACGGTGGCGGCAGGCGCCGAGCTGTCCCGCCGTATGGGCTACGGCTTCTGACGGAGCGGGGGACGGACGGACGGCGAGGCCGGCACGGACGGACGAAGGGTGGGCACGGCGCGCGAGTCGCGGGGGGGGGGGGGGGGGGGGAAAGGGGCGGAGCGGACGGGGTGCGCGGGAGCACGGGGTGCACTGTTTCTCCTCTCGCGTTCCCCAGCCCCCCCCCCCCCTTCCCTTTCTCC
>NZ_JBWKFL010000024.1:27149-76023 GCF_056434305.1 Streptomyces sp. NPDC044061
TCTTGTGAGGAAGTGGGGGAAGAAGGGACAGCGAGACACAGAAGGACGAAGGAGGGGGGGCCAGGTTGCGCAAGCCGCTGCCCGCCCCCCCCCCCCCCCGCCCCCCCCCCCGCGCCGTGTCCGCGCCGCCGTGTGTCGCCGTGTGTCGCCCTGTGTCCGACAGGTTTCGCCCCGTGGGTTCCCTTTGCCAAGGGTTAACGCGCACCCCTTGACGGCTCCGTGACGCCGTTCTCAGTATGTTCCCCATCGCGCAACCCATCGTGCAATGCGCAACAGCAGAGGAGCTTGTCGTGCCACACGAGGTCCGTGCCGTAGTCGCTGTGAAGAAGGGCGCACCCGTCGAGGTGCGGACGATCGTCGTGCCCGACCCGGGCCCCGGTGAGGTGCTCGTGAACGTGCAGGCCTGCGGGGTGTGCCACACGGATCTCCACTACCGCGAGGGCGCGATCACCGACGACTTCCCGTTCCTGCTCGGCCATGAGGCGGCGGGCACGATCGAGGCGGTGGGGCCGGAGGTCACCGACCTGAAGCCCGGTGACTACGTGGTGCTGGCCTGGCGGGCGCCCTGCGGCAGCTGTCGTTCCTGTCGCCGCGGCCGGCCCTGGTACTGCTTCGACTCCCGCAACGCCGCCCAGCCGATGACCCTGCTGGACGGCACCCCGCTCACCAATGCCCTGGGCATCGGCGCCTTCGCCGAGAAGACACTGGTCGCGGCCGGTCAGGCCGTGAAGATCGATCCGGCCGCGCGTCCGGAGGCCGCCGGACTCATCGGCTGCGGGGTGATGGCCGGCTACGGCGCCGCGGTCAACACCGGCAACGTCGGCCGCGGCGACTCGGTGGCCGTCATCGGCTGCGGCGGCGTCGGCAACGCGGCGATCGCGGGCGCCTGTCTCAACGGCGCCATGAAGGTCATCGCCGTCGACATCGACGACAAGAAGCTGGACCAGGCGGAGAAGTTCGGCGCCACCCACACCGTCAACTCCCGCGGCACGGACCCGATCGAGGCCGTACGCGAACTCACCGACGGTTTCGGCGTGGACATCGCGATCGACGCCGTGGGCCGGCCGGAGACCTTCAGGCAGGCCTTCTACATGCGCGACCACGCGGGCCTGCTGGTCCAGGTCGGCGTCCCCTCCCCCGAGATGAAGGTCGAACTCCCGCTGATCGACGTCTTCTCGCGCGGCGGCGCCATCAAGTCCTCGTGGTACGGGGACTGCCTGCCGAGCCGCGACTTCCCGTACCTCGTCGACCAGTACCTGTACGGCCTGCTGGACCTCAACGCCTTCGTGTCGGAGACGATCGCCCTGGACCAGGTGGAGGAGGCGTTCGGCAAGATGCACCGGGGCGAGGTACTGCGCTCGGTGGTGGTCCTGTGAGCGTCCACGGGAGCGTCCGCGTCGAACGCGTCGTCACCTCGGGCACGTTCAGCCTGGACGGCGAGACGTTCGACGTCGACAACAACGTCTGGCTCGTCGGCGACGACGAGGAGGTGCTCATCGTCGACGCCGCCCATGACGCCGAGGCGATCCACCGCGCGGCGGCCGGCCGCCGGGTCGCCGCCGTCGTCTGCACCCACGCACACGACGACCACATCGACGCCGCACCCGCGCTCTCCGTCCTGACCGGCGCGCCCGTGCTCCTCCACCCCGACGACCACGAGCTGTGGTCCCACACCCACCCGGCCCGCAAGCCGGACGGCGAGCTGTTCGACGGCCGCGTCCTCACGGTCGCCGGCATCGAACTGCGGGTCCTGCACACTCCCGGCCACACCTGGGGCAGCTGCTGCCTCCACGCACCCTTCCTGGACGCCGTGTTCACCGGCGACACCCTCTTCCACGGCGGCCCCGGCGCCACCGGCCGCTCCTGCTCGGACCGCCCCACCATCGAGGCGTCCCTGCGCAACCGGCTCCTCACCCTGCCCGGCGACACAGTCGTCCACACCGGGCACGGCCAGAACACGACGATCGCCGCCGAGCGGCCCAACGTACCCGTCGCATAAGCGACATCACAGCGACCTTCCCCACCCCTGCCATCCCCGCCAGAACAAGGAGGGGCATGTCCAGCACACCCGAACCCGGCACACCCGAAGAGCACTCCCGCACGCCCGCAGACCGCTCCGGCACACCCGAGAACCACCCCGGCAGCCCCCGTGTGGTCGTCATCGGCGCCGGCATCGTCGGCTGCTCCCTCGCCGACGAGCTGACCGCCCGCGGCTGGACCGACGTCACCGTCCTCGAGCAGGGCCCCCTCCCCGCCCCGGGCGGCTCCACCTCCCACGCACCCGGTCTCGTCTTCCGGACCAGCCCGTCGAAGACGCTCGCGGAGTTCGCCAAGTACACGGTCGAGAAGTTCCGCTCCCTCGAAGTCGACGGCGTCTCCTGCTTCAACCAGGTCGGCGGCCTGGAACTCGCCACCACCCCGGAACGCCTGGCCGACCTGCACCGCAGGGCCGGTTACGCCGCTTCCTGGGGCATCCGCGGCGAGATCGTGAGCACCGCCCGCTGCAAGGAACTCTGGCCGCTGCTCGACGACTCCGTCGTCCTCGGCGGTTTCCACACGCCCGACGACGGCCTCGCCCGCGCCCTGCTCGCCGCCCGCGCCCAGATGGACCGGGCCGCGGCACGCGGAGCCCGCTTCCTGGACCGGCACACGGTCACCGGCATCGAGCAGGAAGACGGACGGGTCACCGCCGTGGTCACCGACCAGGGCACCTTCCCCGCGGACCACGTCGTCTCGGCGGCAGGCTTCTGGGGCCCGGTCATCGGCCGCATGGCAGGTGTCGACGTACCCCTGCAGCCCCTCGCCCACCAATACGCGAGGACGGGCCCGCTGCCCGAGCTGAGAGGTGCCACCGCCGAGGCCCCGAGGCCGATCCTCCGCTTCCAGGACCGGGATCTGTACTTCCGCGAGCACACCGACCGCATCGGCATAGGCTCGTACGCGCACCGGCCGATGCCCGTCGACCCGTTCACGGTCCCGCCGTACGACGAGGCGCGCGCCCAGGACATGGAGATGCCGTCCTCGTACCCCTTCACCACCGCGGACTGGGCGCCGAGCTGGGAGGACTGCCGGCGGCTGCTGCCCGCCCTGCGCGGCACGGAGATCGAGGCCGGCTTCAACGGGGTCTTCTCCTTCACGTCCGACGGCATGCCGGTCCTCGGAGAGGCGCGGCAGCTGCGGGGCTTCTGGCTGGCGGAGGCGGTCTGGGTCACCCACTCCGCCGGAGTCGCCAAGGCCGTCGCCGAGTGGATGGTCGACGGGCGGCCGTCGACCGACCTGCACGAGTGCGACATCACGCGGTTCGAGGAGGCGCAGCGTTCACCGTCGTACGTCCGTGAGCGCGGTTCACAGCAGTTCGTCGAGGTGTACGACGTCCTGCACCCGCTGCAGCCGATGGAGCAGCCACGCCCGCTGCGCGTCAGCCCCTTCTACGCACGCCAGCAGGAACTCGGCGCGTTCTTCCTGGAGGGCACCGGCTGGGAGCGCCCGCACTGGTACGAGGCGAACGCCCCGCTCGTGGACGCCCTCGGGGATCTCCCCGAACGCGACTCCTGGTCGGCCCGCTACTGGTCCCCCATCGCCGCCGCCGAGGCCAGGGCGACCCGCGAGAAGGTCGCCCTGTACGACATGACGCCGCTGCGCCGCCTGGAGGTCGCCGGACCCGGCGCCCTCGCCTTCCTCGACCGCATGACCAGCAACAATCTCCGCAAGAAGCCCGGCGCGGTCACCTACACCCTGCTTCTGGACGAGGCCGGGGGCATCCGCTCCGACCTCACGGTCGCCCGGCTGGCGCCCGATCGCTTCCAGGTCGGCGCGAACTCCCCGGCGGACCTGGACTGGTTGCTGCGTCACGCACCCGCCGACGTGCAGATCCGGGACATCACCTCCGGCACCTGCTGCATCGGCGTGTGGGGCCCGCTCGCCCGCGACCTCGTCCAGCCGCTGACCCGCGACGACTTCTCCCACGAGGGCTTCGGCTACTTCCGGGCGAAGCAGACCCATCTCGGGCACGTCCCGGTGACCGCGATGCGCCTGAGCTACGTCGGCGAGCTGGGCTGGGAGCTGTACACCACCGCCGATATGGGCCTCAGGCTCTGGGACACGCTCTGGCAGGCCGGGCGGGACCTCGGCGTGATCGCGGCCGGCCGCTCCGCCTTCAACTCCCTGCGTCTGGAGAAGGGCTACCGCGCCTGGGGCACCGACATGACCGCCGAGCACACTCCCTTCGAGGCGGGCGTCGGCTTCGCGGTCCGCATGGACAAGGAGGACTTCGTCGGCCGGGACGCGCTCCGGAGCCTGACCGAGCCCACCCGCAGGCTCACCCCGCTCCTCCTCGACGACCCTGCCGCCGTAGTCCTCGGCAAGGAGCCCGTATTCGCCCCCACTCTCGGCTCCGCTCGAGCGGGAGGTGCCCCCATCGGCACCCCGGCCGGCTACGTGACCAGCGCGTCGTACGGCTACACGCTCGGCCGCTGCGTCGCCTACGCCTGGCTCCCGGCCGGCCTCGCCACGGGCACCGGCGTGCACATCGAGTACTTCGGCGAGAAGGTCCCGGCCACGGTCGCCGACGAGCCGCTGTTCGACCCGAAGATGACCCGTATCCGCCGGTAGGAGGCGACTCGTGACGACCACACCGATCCCCCCGAGCCTCATCGCGACCCTGCCGGGCCACTACTACACGGACCCGGAGATCTTCCGGCAGGAACAGGAGAAGCTCTTCGAGTCCATGTGGTTCTGCGCGGTGCGCAGCGGCGACCTCGACAAGCCGGGTGCCTTCCGTACCGTCCAGGTGGGCCGCGAGAGCGTCATCATCACCCGTACCCGGACCGGCGAGCTGCGCGCGTTCCTCAATGTGTGCCGGCACCGCGGGGCGCGGCTGTGCACGGAGGAGTCCGGCGAGGTGCGCCGCAGTCTGCAGTGCCCGTACCACGCATGGACCTACGACCTTGACGGCAAGTTGATCGCCGCGCCCAACTTGATCAAGATGCCCGACGTCGATCGAGTCGAGTACGGGTTGATCAACGTGGCCCTGCGCGAGTGGCTCGGCTACGCCTGGGTCTGCCTCGCCGACGCACCGCCCTCCTTCGAGGACACGGTGACGTACGCGGCCGTGGAGCGGCTCGGTGACGTGGCCGCCATCGAGCACTACGGCACCGAGAGACTGGCACTCGGCAGACGCGTCACCTACGACGTCAAGGCCAACTGGAAGCTGATCGTCGAGAACTTCATGGAGTGCTACCACTGCGCGACGATCCATCCCGAACTCACCGAGGTCCTGCCGGAGTTCGCGGACGGCTACGCCGCCCAGTACTACGTGGGCCACGGCGCGGAGTTCGGCGAGGAGATCAAGGGTTTCACGGTCGACGGCAGCGCGGGCTTCGCCAAGCTCCCTGAGGTGGCCGCCGACCAGGACCGTCGCTACTACGCCATCACGATCAAGCCGACCGTGTTCGTCAACCTCGTGCCGGACCACGTCATCCTGCACCGGATGTTCCCGCTGGCCGAGGACCGCACGGTCGTGGAGTGCGACTGGCTGTACGCGCCCGAGGTGGTGGCCTCCGGAGCCGACGTGTCGAAGTCGGTGGAGCTGTTCCACCGGGTCAACGCCCAGGACTTCGAGGCCTGTGAGCGCACGCAGCCGGCGATGTCCTCGCGCGCGTACCGCGAGGGCGGTGTGCTGGTCCCGAACGAGCACCACATCGGGATCTTCCACGAGTGGCTCCAGGAGAAGCTGGGAGGCGGCCGTGCCTGATCTCTTCATCGACGGCGTGTGGCGGGGCGCCCTGGACGGGCGCACCCGGGAGATCCGCTGTCCCGCAGACGGCTCCCTCGTGGGCGTCGTGGACGAGGCGGGCGGCAAGGACACGGTGGAGGCGATCGCGGCGGCCCGCCGGGCGTTCGACTCCGGACCCTGGCCGCACACCTCCCCGCAGGAGCGAGGCGATCTGCTCCTTCACGTCGCCGACCTCCTCGCCCGCGACAAGGACGCCCTGGCCCGCGCCGAGTCCCTGGACACGGGCAAGCGGCTGGTGGAGAGCGTCTACGACATCGACGACGTCGCGAACTGCTTCCGCTACTTCGGGCGGCTGGCCGCGAGCGAGGCCGGGCGGGTGGTCGACACCGGACGGGCGGACGTCGACAGCAGGGTGGTCTACGAGCCCGTAGGGGTCTGCGCCCTGATCACGCCGTGGAACTACCCGCTGCTGCAGACCTCGTGGAAGGTCGCCCCGGCCCTGGCCGCCGGCAACACCTTCGTCCTGAAGCCCAGCGAGCTGACCCCGCACACCGCGATCCGCCTGGTGCGGCTGCTCGCGGAGGCCGGGCTGCCGCCCGGCGTGGCCAACCTGGTGCTGGGCGCCGGTCCGGAGGCGGGGGCTCCGCTGGGCGACCACCCGGACGTCGACCTGGTCTCGTTCACCGGCGGTCTGCAGACCGGGCGCCTGCTGATGGCGGCCGCCGCCGGCACGGTGAAGAAGGTCGCGCTCGAACTGGGCGGGAAGAACCCGAACATCGTCTTCGCGGACGCCGGCTTCGAGGCGGCCGTCGACATGGCCCTGACCGCCGTGTTCCTGCACTCGGGGCAGGTGTGCTCGGCCGGGGCCCGGCTGCTGGTCGAGGACGCGCTGCACGACCGGTTCGTGGACGAGGTCGTACGCCGGGCCCGGCTGATCCCGCTGGGCGGGCCGTTCGACGAGCGTGCCCGGACCGGCCCGCTGATCTCGGCGGCGCACCGGGCGAAGGTCGAGGCCCATGTGGCCAAGGGCCTGGAGGAGGGCGCGGTGCTGCGCTGCGGCGGCGCCCGGCCCTCCGGTCCCGGCCTCGACGAGGGCTTCTACTACCTGCCGACCGTCCTGGACGCGTGCACGAGCCGCATGACCGTGGTCCAGGAGGAGTCCTTCGGGCCGGTGCTGACCGTCGAGCGGTTCAACGGCGAGGAGGAGGCCGTCCGGCTCGCCAACGACACCGTGTACGGCCTCGCCGGCGCCGTGTGGACGAGCGACGAGGCCAGGGCAGCCCGGGTCGCGGCGCGGCTGCGGCTCGGCACGGTCTGGATCAACGACTACCACCCGTACGTGCCCCAGGCCGAATGGGGTGGTTGCAAGCAGTCCGGGTTCGGCCGCGAACTCGGGCCCTCGGGGCTCGCCGAGTACCGGGAGACGAAGCACATCTGGCGCAACACCGCGCCGTCGCCCCAGGGTTGGTTCGACTGACCCCAGGGCGTGTCCCTCCGACCCCGGCACCCGCACGAGCCACTCCCTCCCCTCCCTCCAGGCCCACGAGGAGTCCGCTCATGACGACCAGCGAGCAATCGCCAGGACCACACCACCACGACGACGCCGAGCTGGCCGAGTTCGGCTACAAGCCCGAACTCAAGCGCACCCTCGGCAACTTCCACACCTTCGCCGCCGGGATCAGCTACATCTCGATCCTGACCGGCACCTTCCAGCTGTTCTACTTCGGCTACGGCAGCGGTGGCCCCGCCTACTGGTGGTCGTGGCCGATGGTGTTCGTCGGCCAGTTCACGGTGGCCCTGTGCTTCGCCGAACTGGCCGCCCGCTACCCGGTGGCGGGATCGGTCTACAACTGGTCGAAGAAGATCGGCAATCCGCATCTCGGCTGGCTCGCCGGCTGGATGATGTTGATCGCGTCCATCGTTTCCATCTCGGCGGTC
Organism: Streptomyces sp. NPDC044061; assembly: GCF_056434305.1. Lineage (NCBI taxonomy): Bacteria > Bacillati > Actinomycetota > Actinomycetes > Kitasatosporales > Streptomycetaceae > Streptomyces > Streptomyces sp. NPDC044061. The sequence goes on from NZ_JBWKFL010000024.1 coordinate 34,822, forward strand.
GCGCTCGCCTACCAGCTGACGCTGCCGCAGATCTCCTCCGCCTTCCAGTTCGTCGGGGACGGCACCGGCAAGTACGACGTGGCGACCAATGCGGTGATCCTCGCGGCCGTGTTGATCCTGTTCACCACGCTGGTCAATGCTTTCGGCGTCAAGCTGATGGCCACGATCAACACAGCGGGTGTGTTCATCGAGTTGATCGCCACCGTCGTACTGATCGTCCTCTTCGCCGTCCACATCACCCGGGGCCCTCAGGTCGTCATGCAGACGAACGGAACCGGGTCCGGCTACGGCGCCGGTTACCTGGGCGCCTTCCTGGTGGCCTCGCTGGCGTCGGCCTACGTGATGTACGGCTTCGACACGGCGGCCTCGCTCGGCGAGGAGTCCCTGGATCCGTCCCGCAACGCGCCGCGCGCCATCATCCGCGCGATCGTCGCCTCCTTCGTCCTGGGCGGACTGGTGCTGCTGCTCGCCCTGATGAGCGTCGCCAGCCTCAAGGGCGAGAAGCTGTCCACGGACGGCCTGCAGTACATCGTGCTCGACGTCCTCGGACCGACGGCCGGCAAGGCGATGCTCTGGTGCGTGCTGATCGCCGTCACGGTATGCGCCCTGGCAGTCCACACGGCCGCGATCCGGCTGGCCTTCGCGATGGCACGGGACAACAACCTGCCCGCGTCCTCGCTGGTGGCCCGGGTCAGCCCCCGCTTCAAGACACCGGTCCTGCCGGCCGTGATCATCGGCGTGCTGGCGCTGGCGATCCTCGTGGTCAACATCCGCCAGCCGCAGATCTTCACGGTCGTCACCAGCATCGGCATCGTCATGATCTACCTCGCCTACCTGGGCGTCACCGCGCCGATGCTGGCGGCCCGGCTGCGCGGGAAGTGGCAGCCGGCGGGCGAGGGCAGGTTCTCGCTCGGCCGCTGGGGCCTGCTCGTCAACATCGTCGCGGTCTTGTGGGGCGCGGCCATGACGATCAACCTCATCTGGCCGCGGGCCGCCGTCTACAACGCGAGCGCTCCGTACCACTGGTACCTGCGCTGGGGCGCCGTGCTGTTCGTCGCCGTCATCGCGGGCGGCGGCTACGCGTACTACTGGTTCGTCCAGCGGCACCGGACCGGCGTGCTCGCCGAGCACCGTCTGGAGACCGCCCCCGCCCCCAGCGCTCCCCTCGCCGCCCCGGCGGCCGACTGATTCCGGCTCCAAGGAGGTCACTGCTCATGAGCATCGATGAGTTCGACGAGTTCGACTACGTCGTGGTCGGCGGAGGCACCGCGGGCAACGTCGTGGCGGCGCGGCTCTCCGAGGACCCGTCCCTGACGGTGTGCGTCCTGGAGGCGGGCCCCAGCGACGTCGGTGACGACGACGTCCTGAAACTGGAGCGCTGGATGGGCCTGCTGGAGTCCGGCTACGACTGGGACTACCCGGTCGAACCGCAGGCCACCGGCAACAGTTTCATGCGGCACGCGCGCGCGAAGGTGCTGGGCGGCTGTTCGTCGCACAACTCCTGTATCGCCTTCTGGGCGCCGGCCGAGGACCTTGACGACTGGGCGGCCCAGGGCTGTACGGGCTGGAGCGCGGCGGAGCTGTTCCCGCTGTACCGGCGGCTGGAGAACAACGATGCCCCCGGCGACCACCACGGCCGCACGGGCCCGGTGAAGCTGCGCACCCTGAAGGGCGGGGACCCGTGCGGTGCGGCCCTGCTGGAGGCGTGCGCGCAAGCGGGCATTCCCACAGTCCCGTTCAACACCGGCAGGACGGTGGTGCGCGGGGCCAACTGGTTCCAGATCAACTCCGACGAGAACAACATCCGCCAGTCGTCGTCCGTGGCCTATCTGCACCCGGTGCTGGGCAAACGCCCGAACCTGGACGTGCGGACGGGGGTGCGGGCCAAGAGGCTGGTGCTGGAGGGGCGGCGGTGCGTGGGCGCCGAGTACCTGGACCCCGACCTGGTGCACACGCGCACGGTTCGGGCCCGGCGCGAGGTGATCGTCTCCTGCGGTTCGATCGACTCCCCGAAGCTGCTGATGCTGTCGGGCATCGGCCCGGCCGGGCATCTGCGCGAGGCCGGCGTCGAGGTCGTGGTCGACTCGGCGGGGGTCGGCGAGAACCTCCAGGACCACCCGGAGGGCGTGATCATGTGGGAGGCGAAGCAGCCCATGACGACCGCGTCCAGCCAGTGGTGGGAGGCGGGCGTCTTCTACGACACCGCACCCGGCCTGGACCGTCCCGACCTGATGTTCCACTACGGCTCGGTGCCGTTCGACATGAACACCGCGCGGTGGGGCTACCCCACCTCGGAAAACGCCTTCTGCCTGACGCCGAACGTGACCAGGGCGAAGTCGCGCGGCACCGTGCGGCTGCGGACGCGGGACTACCGGGACAAGCCGAAGGTGGACCCCCGGTACTTCACGCACGAGCACGATGTGCGGGTGATGACGTACGGACTGAGGCTGGCGCGCCGCATCGCCTCACAACCCGCGCTGAGCGGCTGGGCGGGGGCGGAGCTGGCGCCGGGACCGGACGTACGCAGCGACGACGAACTCCTCGACTACATCCACAAGACGCACAACACCGTCTACCACCCGTCCTGCACCGTGAAGATGGGCGCGGACGACGATCCCTCGGCCCCGCTCGACGCGCGGCTGCGGGTCAAGGGGATCGAGGGGCTGCGCGTCGCCGACGGGTCGGTGATGCCGGACCTGATCGCCGTCAACCCGTGCATCACGACCATGATGATCGGGGAGAAGTGCGCCGACTTGATCAAGGAGGACGCTTGATCAAAGGGAACGGCTGATCAAGGAGGACGGCTGATCAATGGAACGGTCAACCCGCTGATCCGGCCGGCTTCTTGAACATCCGTGTCGCCGTGATCTCGCTGTGCACCGCTTCTCCGGCCCGGGGCTGCTGCGGCAACCCGGGCCGGAGGTGTTCCTCCACGCTGATGTACTTCAGGCCCGCCCTGAGGTCGGCGTCGTTGCGCAGCCGGATGACCAGCGGGAACTCGGCGAGCGCGGTCGTGTCGAACAGGCCGGTGGTGTACAGCAGCTGCACACCCAGCGCGTCGGAGACGGCCCGCTGCAGTTCCAGCAGGTACGTCGCGTTGGCGCGGCCGATGGGGTTGTCCAGGAACAGCGTGCCCGCGTGCCGGTGCTTGTCGCGGCCCCGGTCGTTCGACCGGAGCGCGGCCATCGTGCAGTACAGGGCGATGGCGGCGGTGAGCAGCTGACCGCCGGAGAACACGTCGCCCATCTGTCCGACGGGCACACGCTCGGCGCGCAGCACGGCGTCGGGCTTGAGGATCTCGACGGCCACGCCCTTCGGCTGCAGCGCCGCCGCGACTCCGCGCAGCAGCAGGGACATGCCGTCGCGGCGCAGGTCGGAGTTCTTCTTGACGGCCGCGCGCGTGGCCTCGTCGATGACCTCGCCGAGCCGTTCGGTGAGCGTGGCGTGGTCGGGCTCCTCGAAGCGGATGCGCAGGAACTCCTGTCCGGACCACTCTCCGAGGCCTTCCGGAAGGCGGGAGAGCCGCTGGGCGGAGCGCAGGGTGGCGAGGGCCGACTCGACCAGTCCCCTGAGCCGGTCCACGATCGAGTCCCGGTTGCGCTCCAGCTGGGCCAGCTCGTCGGTGAGGACGCGCAGCCGGGGCGCGAAGGCGTCGGCCCACTTCTGGGCGTGCTCGGGCAGCGCGGCGGCGGGCAGCTCGCGGATCTGCTGCCGGGCGGGGGTGCGGACCTGCTCGTAGCGGGTGGAGTTGGCGTGCCGTACGAGCACGTCGCTCGCCTCGCGCACGGCCGTCTCGGCGGCGGACAGGTCGGCGGCGCAGCCGCGCAGCGAGCGGCGGGCCTCGGCGGCCGAGTGCCGGGCCTCCTCCGGGGTGCCGGGGTACGGCTCCGGCTCCTCCTGCTCCTCCTCCACCGTGTGCTCGCGCAGCAGGTCGCGGAGCATCGCGGCGATCTCGTCGAAGCCGCCGGCCGCGTCCTCGGCGGCGCGGTGGGCCTCCAGCAGCTCGGCGTGGGCCTCCCTGGCCCCGGCCAGCGCCTCGGTGCGGGCGGCGAGTTCGGACGTGGCGGTGCGCAGCAGGGCCTGGGCGTGCTCGGCGTCGCGCGGGACGAGTTCGTCGGACAGCTCGGTGTGGGACTCACCGTCCTCGGGCGCGTGCCGCTCGGCCTCGCCGCGCAGCCGGCCGAGCTGCTCGCTCGCCGTCGACATACGGGTCTCCAGGAGCTGCACCAGCTCCTCCGCGCGCGCGGCGGCGGCCTGCCGGGAGGGGCCGTCCGACCCGTCGGGCGACTGGAGCAGTTGCTCGGCGCGGGTGCGGACCTTGTTGCTGAGCCGGTCGAGTTCGGCGCGGGCCGCGCTCTCGTCGCTTTCCGCGCGGGCCTGCTCGGCGCGCAGGTCGGCGCCGACGCCGACCTTCTCGTACACCTGGGAGGCGGCACGGTAGGCCTCGCGCAGGGCCGGCAGGGACGACTTCGGGGCGTCCGCGTCCGCCGCCGGTACGTCATCGGGTGCGCCTGCGATCTCGGAGCGCTCGGCGCGCAGCGCACGCGCGGTGCGGCGGGCGTCGTCGGCGGCACGCTGGGCGGCGCGGCGGTCCTCGTCGGCGGCGCGGGCACGGTCCAGGCAGGCCTGCGCGCCGGCCTCCGACTCGGTGGCCTCGTCGGCGAGTTCGCGGAGCTTGACCTGCCAGCCGGCGCGCTCGCGCAGCCGGTAGGCGAGTCCGGCGAGGGCGTCGGCGGCACGGCGGGCCTTCTGCGCGGCCTCCTGCCGCTCGTCGCGGACGTGCGTGGCCTCGGCGGCGGCCTCGTCGGCCTCCGCGCGCGTGGTGCGTGCCTCGCCGAGCTCGGCCTCGGCCTCCTCCGCGAACGTCCGGGTCTCCAGGGCGGCCTCGGCGAGTTCGGTGAGCCGCCCGGCCGGGCAGCCGGTGCGCCAGGAGGCGAGTCGCGCGGCCAGTTCCCGGTCCTTGCCGAGACGGGCCGCGCGGGTGCGGATCTCCTCGTCGCGCTCGGTGGCCCGCGCGCGCAGCGCCTGCCGCTCCTCGTCGGCGGCGTGCTCGTCGTGCATGGCCGGGTTCGGCGGCACCAGGAAGACGTCACCGGGGGTGGCGTCGGGCGCCGGGGTCGGGGCGAGCAGGGCGGCGGCCGTGCCGACGGCCACCGCGGAGCGCGGCAGCAGGGCGGCGTCGCTGAGCGCCTCGCGGGCCCGGGCGTGTGTGTCCGGGTCGGTGATGATCACGCCGTCGACCAGTTCGGGGCGGGCGGCGAGCACGCGCGCGTGGTCGGCCCGGTCGACGGCCTGCGCGAGATAGCGCCAGCCGGGCAGCGCGGGGATGCCGTGCTCGCCGAGGAACTCCACGGTGGCCAGCACGTCCGGGCCGGGCGGCAGCAGGCCGCCGTCGCCGAGGGCGCCGAGGATGCGGGCGTCGTCGGCGGCCGCGGTGCGCAGCTCGAAGAGGTGCCGCTCGGCGGTCGAGACGGCGTCGTCGAGGAGCGCGCGCAACTCGTCCGCGAACCGGTCGAGTTCCTCCGGGCCGAGCGGGCCCTGGGCCGAGGCGCGGGAGCTCTCGGCCGGGTCGCCCCCCGAGTCGGCGGCCCCCGTCCTGGGTGCGGGCACGGCGACGCGTGCCGTGCCGGGTGCGCCCGGCAGGCCGAGCAGCTCGGCGAGCCGTTCCTCGGCGGCCAGGGACTCGGCGAGGCGCCGCTCGGCCTCGTGGGACCGCTCGGCCGCCGTCGCCGCGTCCGCCGCGCGGGCCGCGGTCAGCTCCGCGCGGGACTCCGCGGAGGCCGCCTCGCGGGCGTGCTCGGTCGCCCTGCGGGCGGCCTCACGGGCCGCGTCCCAGGCGGCCACGGCGGTCTTCTCGGCGTCGCTCGCGGCGAGCGCGGCACGGGCCGGGTCTGCGTCCGGGGTGCTGTCGTCGAGCCAGCCCGCGCGGACCGCCTCGGCGGTCTCCTGCTCGACCTCGGCGAGCCGCTGGCGAAGATGCCCGGCCTCGCTGCGGGCGCGCTGGGCCTCGGTGGCGGCGGCCGTGGAGTCCCGGTAGGCGCAGTCGCTGAGCTCCTGGAGGCCGGCGGAACGCTCCTCCTCCTCGTTGGCGAGCGCCTCGGCGCTCTCCGCGGCCGCGTGCAGGGCCCGTACGAGGTCCACGGCGGCCTTGGCGCGGGCGGCGAGCGCCGGGGCCGCGTCCCGTTCGGCCTCCTGGATGGCGGCGGACACGCGTGCGACCCGGTCGGCGGCTGCGCGGTGGCGCAGCACGGCCTCGGCGGCCTGCCAGGCGGAGTGCAGGGTGCGTGCGTCGGCCAGCTCGCGCTTCTGCGCCGCCGCGGACTTCTCGGCGGCGGCGAGCGCCAGGGAGGCGTGCCGGTAGGCGAGTTCGGCGGCGATCAGGGCGCTGCGCTCGCGCGCGCCCTCGGAGTGCGTGACGGCGTAGGCGGCGGCCGTGACGCGCTGCGCCAGGTCGCCGGCGCGCACCCGCTCCCGTACCCCCCGCGCGGACAGCCGGCGGGCCAGGGTGCGGGTACGGCGTTCGGCGCCGGTGTGGACGTCACGCGCGCGTGAGCGTGCCTCGGCGGCCTCGACGATCCGCCCGAGCAGGTCCACGGAACCGGCCGTGAAGTCCCGTTCTGCGATCAGCTCGGCGCGCCGGCCCAGTTTGTTGCCGAAGCCGCTGACGAGGTCGGCGAGGCCGTCGGTGTCGCGGGTGTCGGTGACCGCGCGCAGCAGCAGATCGGTGAAGTCGGAGTCCTTCTTGACCGCGAAGAGGCCGGCCGCCTCGCCCTCGTCGGCGTTCATCTCCCGCTGGTAGCGGAAGAGTTCGGGGTCGAGGCCGAGGTCGCCGAGGTGCTCGATCCAGCGGTCGTGGATCTCCTCCCAGTGCACCTCCAGATGCGGATACGCCTTCCCGGCCTCGGTGAGGGCGTCTCGGAAGCCCTTCATGGTGCGGCGGCGGCCCTGGGCGCCCGAGGCTCCCTCGACGGGCGGCCGTACGGCGGTCGACTCGGCGACGGGCAGGTTGTCCAGGCTCAGGCCGGGGCCGGGCCGGAAGGAGTACCAGGCCTCGGCGAACTTCCGCGGGTCGTTGGAGACCTGGCGTCCGCGCCACTCGCTGACCTTGCCGACGACCACGCACTCGCCGGTCTGCACATGCTGCCACTCCAGCGCCACGTGCCCGCAGTCGTCGGCGAGCAGGAACTTGCGCAGCACGCCTGAGCTGGCGCCGCCGAGGGTGTTGCGGTGGCCCGGCAGCATGACGGAGAAGATCAGCTTGAGCAGCACCGACTTGCCGCCGCCGTTCTCCAGGAAGAGCACGCCCGCGGGCGCGGGCCGGCGCGGCGGGCCGGCCGGCTCCTCCTCGAAGAACTCCGCCTGTGTGGGCGCGGGGTCGGGCACGGGCTCACCGACGCCCCGCAGGTCAAGCACGGTGTCGGCGTAGCGCGCACCGGCGGGCCCGATGGAGTAGAGGCGGACCCGGGACAGCTCGTACATGGCGGACTCTCGCGTTAAGTCTTCGGAAAGGTGCGGTGGTTCGGTGGCTGCAGCGGCCGCGGACGTCAGGAGTGGAACGGCAGCCCGGCGTCGGCCACCAGCTCCAGGTCCTCGGTGTCCTCGGCGGGCAGCAGGCTGGCCGTGCCGTCGGTGACCGGGACGACACCCAGCTCCAGCAGCTCGGCCATGGCGGCGCTGCCGGCCATGTCGCGCACCTGGAGCTGGTAGCGCGCCGTGGTGCGGTAGGTGCCGCCGTGGTCGTCGCCGGTGCGCTGCAGAAAGCCCGAGTCGGTGAGGAAGACCGCGGCCTTCGCCACGATGCCGGTGGTGGAGGCGGCCGGGCGGCGCGCGTCCTTGGTGGCGCCGGTGGCGCTGCGTCTGGCCCAGATCCGCCAGGCGGCCTCCAGTCCGGGCGCGCCGGTCGCCGGGTCGGTGTTCTCGCCCTGCTCCTCGGCGCGCTCCTCCAGACGGCGGCAGGCCTGCCGTACGAAGGCGTCTACGCCGTTGACGGTGACGCGGCCGATGTAGGAGTCGTCGGCCAGGTCCTCGGGGCGCGGGAACGCCAGTGCGGCGAGGGCGAGATGGGCCAGCCCGTGCAGGAACCGGTCCGCGGAGTCGGCGGCGGTGCGACGCGCGTAGTCGCCCATGCGGACGGCGAACACCGAGTCCTCGGCGGCCGTCACGGCCATCCCCGCGCGCGGGGACACCTCCAGCACGACGAGCCCGAGCCCGGCGGCGACGGCGTCGGCGAGCCGGGCGAACGCCGGGTCGTCACGGTAGCGGCGCAGCAGCTCCGTGTACTCCTGGTCGCGGGCGGGCTGCAGCTTGGGCTGCAGCCCGAAGGCGACGAGCCGCGCCGCGTCGGCGGCGTCGGCGGGGGTGACGGCGGTGGCCGCCGACGGGGCCGGGGCCTCCGTGTCACTCCACTCGACGTGCTCGCTCACGACTGCAACTCCTTGATCTTGAAATGAGGGGCGCGGGCAACTCCCCCGAGGGCGCGGGGAACTGCGCGGCCCGCCACGACGGAGCCGCACCCGGCAGACGAGGTCACGCGGCCTCCGTCCGGTCCGCCGCCATCCCGGCCGCATCCAGCAACGCGGTCCCGACGATCAGATCGGCTCCGCCGAAGTCCGGATCGTCCAGTTCCGTCCCGTCGTCCACGGCGAACAGCAGCTTCTCCTCGCCCTGGCGATACGCCGTACCCACCGCCGGACTGGCCGCATGGACCGCCAGGAGAGCGACCAGATACGCGAGATCGAAGCCACCGGAGTACCTGGCGTCCGCCAGCAACCCGGACAGTCTGCGTGGCGCGTCGGCCGGCAGATCCAGCAACTCCGTCGCAGCGGCCAGCTGTTCCTCGCTGAACCGGCTGTCGTCCGGCGTCGCGATCAGGTCGGGCTCGGGCATCTCGGCGCCCAGGTGCTCGCGCTCCACCGGCGGGGTCAGCAGTATGTCGACGAGGTCGCCGACCCGCACCGAAACCGGCGTACGCAGCCCGGTGCCCTGGGTGAAGAACGTGTCCGTCACCCGGATCGCCTGCTCCAGGGGCAGCGGCAGCAGCGGCGCGACCAGGTGGCCGTACAGATCAGTGCCGGAGGTCGTCGCGTGCGAGGCGAAGGCCTGCCGGTCCTGTTCGGCGCGGAACAGGGGGCCGGCCTCCAGCAGGCGCGACTGGAGCTGGGTGTGGCGCCGGATGCAGTCCTTGACGATGTCCACCAGTTCGGCGGCACGGCGCTTGTGCTCGGGCTCCTCGGTCTCGTCGCGGGCCTTGCGGATGTTGGTGAGGATCGCGTTCTCGTGGCGGTACCGGTCGGCCACGTGGTCCAGGGCCTCGGCGATCATGTCGGGCACCGCGTTGAGCCAGTCGACCGCGCGGACGTTGCGCCGGGTGGCCTCCAGGGCGCGGCGCAGGGTCTCCGAGTACTGCACCGTGCGGTACCGGGCCTGCTCGGCGGCGAGCTGGGCGTCGGCGAGGCGGCCGCGGTTGATCAGCACCTCGAGCTTGACCTCGGCGGCGATCTGCGCGCTGGTGACGTCGGTGTCCAGGGCGCCGACCAGGACGTTGACCGCCTCGTCCGTGGTGCGGAGGTAGACGGTGCCGCCGGGGCCGGGGACCTCTTCGATCAGCTTGAAGTCGTAGTCGCGGCGGACGTAGCTGCCGTCCGGCGTGAAGGTGCCGTAGACCGCGCGGAAGCCGCGGTCCACGCTGCCGACGTTGATCAGGTTCTCCAGGACCCAGCGGGCCACCCGCTCGTGCTCGACGACCGGGCGGTGCGGGGCCTGGGCGGCGATGCGCGGGATCAGCCGGGCCACGATCTGCTCGTGGTCGGCGCCCGTGTCGAAGTCCATGTTCAGCGTGACCAGGTCGATGGCGGCCAGGGCCACCTCCGCCATGCCGTACACCGAGTACTCGCCCGCGAGGTTGGCCTTGCGCGCGTCGAGGTCGTGCAGCGGCGCGGTGCAGGCGAGCGCGCGCAGCCGACGCGCCAGCCCCTCGTCGGCGGCCGGGCCCGGTGCCGGGCGCGGCCCCACGCCGAGCCGGGGCGGAACGCTGTCCGTCGATGCAGGCGAAGTCACGGTGCACAGAGTAGGTCCTTGGTCTGACAACGACCCAAACGACGCAGAAGCGACGGCCGTCACAGAAGCTCAAGAGGCGCCGGCGCCGTCCTCGCCGACCCGTCGCCGGTACACCTCGACGACCCGCTCCAGCGAGTCCGCGAGGTAGGTCTCCAGCAGCCGCTCCGCCGCGCACCGGTCCCCGGCCTGCAGGGCCTGGAGGATCTGGCGGTTGCGGGCGAGGTACGGCTCGTGCAGCCGGCGCGGGTCGTCCACGACGTGGAAGGCGAGCCGCAGCTCGGCGAAGACGCTGCGCATCAGCTCGTCGGTGCGTTCGCTGCCGGCCAGCGCGACCAGCTCCCGATGGAAGTGGATGTTGGCCGTACCCAGTGCTTTCCAGTCATTCTCGTGGGTGGCCAGCTGCCCCTCGGTGACGGCGGCGGCGAGGCGGTCGAGCTCGTACGGAGGTTCCCCGAGGCCCCGGACGACCGCGCACTCGACCAGGGTCCGGGTGCGGTAGATGTCCTCGACGTCCTCCACGGTCAGGACCCGGACGAAGACGCCGCGGTTGAGTTCGTGGACCAGCAGACGCTCGTGGGTGAGCAGCCGGAACGCCTCGCGCAGGGTGTTGCGGGAGACACCGAGCGCACCGCCGATGGCGTCCTCGGACAGGCGGGTGCCCGGCGGGAAGTAGCCCTCGGCGATGCGGCTCCTGAGGATGTCGGAGACCCGTTCGGCGGTGCTGGTGCGCCCCAGGAGGGCGCGGTCGTCGGCCAGTCCCGTCAGCTGCTCTGCCATGCCCGGAATTCAATCGCAGACCCAGGGACGAGACAACGTGGGTATTGAAGGATCGTTGAACGATCCTCTACGGTGCTCCGCACGGCACGGCTGCCGGCTTCCCCGCGGCACGGCTGTCGGCTTCCGCACGGCACTGCTCAGTTCCCCGCACCCTCCGTCCCCTTACTGCGAGGTGCCCATGAGCACGACCCCTCCGCCCCGCTCCGTGGCGTCGGGCGTACGACCCGCCCACGGTGAACGCGCCGTCGAGGACGGCGCGTTCGGCTGGCTGCGCGCCCTCGGCCCCCGTGGCCGGCGCGCGTTCGCCGGCGCTTTCGGTGGATATGCCCTGGATTCCTACGACTACTTCACACTGCCGTTGAGCATGGTGGCGCTCGCGGCCCACTTCGGCCTCAACAGCGGCCAGACCGGCCTGTTCACCACCGTCACGCTGGTGGTCTCCGCGATCGGCGGCGCCGTGGCGGGCGTGGTCGCGGACCGCGTGGGCCGGGTCCGGGCACTGATGATCACGGTGATCACGTACGCCGTCTTCACCGTGGCGTGCGGCTTCGCGCCCGACTACGAGACGCTGCTGGTCTTCCGCGCCCTGCAGGGCCTCGGCTTCGGCGGTGAGTGGGCGGTCGGGGCGATCCTGGTCGCCGAGTACGCGAGCGCGCGGCACCGGGGCCGTACGCTCGGCGCGGTCCAGAGTTCCTGGGCGGTCGGCTGGGCGCTGGCCGCGGTCGTCTACACGCTGGTCTTCTCCTTCGCCGGTGACGACCTGGCCTGGCGGATCATGTTCTGGACCGGTGCGCTGCCCGCGCTGCTCGTGGTGTGGCTGCGCCGCCAGGTGCACGACGCGCCCGAGGCGACCGCGGCCCGCGAACAGAGCGCGCACCGCGGCTCGTTCGCGGCCATCTTCCGCCCCGGCACGAAGGGCGGCCCGGGCCTGCTGCGCACGACGGTCTTCGCCGGCCTGCTGTCGACGGGTGTGCAGGGCGGCTACTACACGCTGGCGACCTGGGTGCCGACCTACCTGAAGACCGAACGCGGCCTGTCCGTCGTCGGTACCGGTGGCTATCTGACGTTCCTGATCTCCGGCGCCTTCCTCGGCTACCTGACCGGCGGCCACCTCACCGACCGGCTCGGCCGGCGCCGCAACATCTGGCTGTTCGCCCTGCTGTCCGCCGTGTGCATCCTGGCGTACGCGAACATCCCGCACGGCGCCGACACCCTGCTGCTGGTCCTCGGCTTCCCGCTCGGCTTCTGCATGTCGGCGATCTTCAGCGGCTTCGGCTCCTACCTGAGCGAGCTGTACCCGACGGCGGTGCGCGGCACCGGCCAGGGCTTCACGTACAACACGGGCCGCGCCGTGGGCGCGGTGTTCCCGACCCTGGTGGGCTTCCTGGCCGACAGCTGGGGCGTGGGGGGCGCGCTGGTCTTCGGCGCGGTCGGCTACGGCCTCGCGGCACTGGCGCTGCTCGGGCTGCCGGAGACGCTCGGGAAGGAGCTGGCGTGACGCGGGTGAACCGTACCGGGGACCGGCCCGTGACCCTCGTGGACGAGCACGCGTACGCGTGGAGCCCACAGACCGCACGGGCCCGCTTCCGGGAGGGCCTGGCCGGTCCCACGGCCGGCGTGGCGGCGGGCCACACGCAGGCCAACCTGATCGCGGTGCCGGCCGACTGGGCGTACGAGATGCTGCTGTTCTGTCAGCGCAATCCGAAGCCGTGCCCGGTGCTCGACGTCACGGACGCGGGCTCCGTCACGACCGTCCTCGCCGAGGGCGCGGACCTGCGCACCGATCTGCCGCGCTACCGGGTGTGGCAGGACGGCGAGCTGGTCGAGGAGCCGGCCGACGTGCGCGCCCACTGGCGCGACGACCTGGTGTCCTTCCTGCTGGGGTGCAGCTTCACCTTCGAATGGGCGCTGGCCGGGGCGGGCGTCCCGATCCGGCACGTGGAGCAGGGCCGCAACGTGCCGATGTACGTGACCGGCCGGCAGTGCCGTCCGGCGGGCCGGCTGCGCGGGCCGATGGTGGTGTCGATGCGGCCGGTGCCGCCTGAGCACCTGCGCACGGCGATCCGGGAGAGCGGTCTGCTGCCGGCCGTGCACGGCGGCCCCGTGCACTGCGGCGATCCCGCGGCCCTCGGCATCGACGACCTCGGCCGTCCCGACTTCGGCGACCCGGTGGCGGCCGCCGACGACGACATACCGGTGTTCTGGGCGTGCGGGGTGACCCCGCAGGCGGCGGTGATGGCCTCCCGGCCGCCGTTCGCCATCACCCACGCACCGGGCCAGATGTTCCTGACCGACGCCCGCGACGAGCAGTACCGCGTGGTCGGTGTCGACTGACACCTGCATGCGGCAACCACCACACGAGGAACGGAGACACGAAGAGACCATGACCGCGATCGATCTGAACGCCGACCTCGGCGAGGGCTTCGGCCGCTGGCGGCTGACCGACGACGAGCAGCTGCTGTCCGTCGTCACCAGCGCCAACGTCGCCTGCGGGTTCCACGCCGGGGACGCGGCCACCATGCGCCGGGTGTGCGAGCTGGCAGCCGAGCGCGGGGTGACGATCGGCGCACAGGTCTCCTACCGGGACCTGGCCGGGTTCGGGCGGCGCGCGATGGACGTGCCGTCCGCCGAACTGACCGCCGAAGTGGCCTACCAGATCGGCGCCCTGGACGTGTTCGCCCGGGCGGCGGGCGCGCGCGTGGCGTACGTCAAGCCGCACGGCGCGCTCTACAACCGGGTCGTGCACGACGAGGAGCAGGCCGCGGCGGTGGTCGACGGTGTGCTGCTGGCCGACGGCTCGCTGCCGGTGCTCGGTCTGCCCGGCTCGCGTCTGCTGGAGCTGGCCGCGAAGGCGGGCCTGCCGGCCGTCACGGAGGCGTTCGCCGACCGCGCCTACACCGACGAGGGCACGCTGGTGCCGCGCGGTCGGGACGGCGCCGTGGTGACCGATCCGGACGCCGTCGTGGAGCGTTCGGTGAGCCTCGCGGGCTTCGGCAGGGTCGTCGCACACTCCGGTGCGCTCATCGAGGTGCGCGCCCGCTCGCTGTGCCTGCACGGCGACACGCCCGGCGCGGTGGAACTGGCCCGCCGGGTGCGCGAGCGGCTGGTGACGGCCGGCGTGCGGGTGGAGGCCTTCGCATGAGGGCACTGCCCGTCGGCGACGACGCCCTGCTCGTGGAGGTCGCCTCGGACGCGGAGGCGCGGGCCCTGCACGCGGAGCTGCTGCGCCGCCGCGCGGAGGGCTCGCTGACCGTCCGCGAGATCGTCCCGGCGGCCCGTACGGTGCTGCTCGACGGCCTGGCGGAGCGGGATCGCCGGGCCTCCGAACTGACCTCCTCCGCGGTCCCGCCCGCTCCGCCACGCGCGCGTGAGCTGATCGAACTCCCCGTGCGCTACGACGGCCCGGACCTGGCCGAGGTGGCCGCCCACTGGAAGGTGTCCGAGCGGGAGGCCGCGCGTCTCCACGCGGACACCGAGTTCACCGTGGCCTTCTGCGGGTTCGCACCCGGCTTCGGCTATCTCACCGGGCTGCCCGCCCGCTACGACGTTCCGCGCCGGGCCACCCCGCGCACCTCCGTCCCCGCCGGTGCCGTGGCGCTGGCCGGGCCGTACACGGGCGTGTACCCGCGCTCCTCGCCGGGCGGCTGGCAGCTGATCGGCACGACGGAGGCGGTGCTGTGGGACCAGGCGCGCGTACCGGCCGCGCTGCTCTCACCGGGCACCCGCGTGCGCTTCGTACCGGCGGGGGACGCATGACCGACCGTGCCCTGCTCGTCGTACGGGCCGGGGCGCTGACCACCGTGCAGGACGGCGGGCGGCCCGGGTACGCGCATCTCGGCGTCCCGCGCTCCGGGGCGCTCGACCCGCGCGCGGCGGCCCTCGTCAACCGGCTGGTCGGCAATCCGCCGGACGCGGCCGTCCTGGAGACCACCCTCAACGGCTGTGCCCTGCGCCCCCGTTCGACCGTGACCGTGGCGGTCGGGGGCGCGCCCTGCCCGGTGACGGTGGACGGCCGGCCGGCGCCCTGGGGCGCTCCGGTCCTCGTGCCCGCGGGTGCGCTGCTGGAGGTGGGGGCGGCCGTGGCCGGCGTACGCGCCTATGTGGCAGTCTCCGGCGGTGTCGCGGTGGAACCGGTCCTCGGCAGCCGTGCCACGGACCTGCTGTCCGGCCTCGGCCCCGCACCGCTCGCCGAGGGCACGGTGCTGCCGCTCGGCAGCCCGGCCGGGCCGCCCGCGCGCGTGGACGCCGTCCCGCAGCCCCGCCCGCCGGCCGAACTCCTGCTCCGGGTGACCCTGGGCCCGCGCGACGACTGGTTCACGGCGCGCGCGGTCCGGGAGCTCACCACGCGCGCGTACCGGGTGTCCTCGGCGAGCAACCGCATCGGTCTGCGCACCGACGGGCCCGCCCTGGAGCGGGCCCGCGGCGGCGAACTGCCCAGTGAGGGCATGGTGCTCGGCGCGGTCCAGGTCCCGCCGGACGGCCGTCCGGTGGTCTTCCTGGCCGACCATCCGACCACCGGCGGCTACCCGGTGATCGCGGTGGTCCGCGCCGCCGACCTCCCGGCGGCCGCGCAGGCGGTCCCGGGCACCCCGGTCAGGTTCGTGGCGGTGCGGCGCCGCTGAGCCTCGGCGCCGGCATCGAGGTCCGCCGTCGACAGTGCGGCCAGTGCCTCGGAGACCGCTGCGGACGCGCGCAGGTCGAGGCGGGCGCTGGTGCCGCCCGCGCGGTGCCGCAGCTCGTCGGCGGCCAGCCGCAGCAGCTGGGGCAGCAGATCGTTGCAGCGCCGCAGCACCCAGCCGGTACCGGCGGTGGCGAGCCACCACAGGCTCGCCGAGCGGGTCGGGGCGGGAAACTCCGGCTCGGGCGACGGCGGCGACCCGGTGGCCAGACCGGCCGCGCGGAGCAGGGCGTGGAAGCGGACGGCGAGCTGCCGGTGGCCGCGCTCGCCCGGATGCAGCCGGTCCGCGCTCCACAGGCCGCGGTCGGTGAGCCAGGCGCCCTCGGAGGCGTGCAGGTGGACGGCCCCGTACCGGTCGGACAGGGCGTGGACGACCGCGTTGACCGCCCGCTGCCGACGGGCCAGCGGGTGGGCGAGGGCGCCGGGGAGTCCCAGCATCGCGCCGGGGTCGGGCAGGCAGGCGGTGAGCAGCGTGGCGCCCTGGCCCGCGAAGGCCGCGTACACCTGGTCGAGCCGGGTGGCCACCGCCTGGATGTCGAAGGTGCGGCGCAGCGTGTCGTTGACGCCGATGACCACCGACACCAGGTCGGGGCGCAGGCCCAGAGCGGCCGGCGTCTGCCGTTCGAGTACGTCGCGCGTCTGGGCGCCGCTGACGGCGAGGTTGGTGAACTCCACCTGCCCGGCGGCCTCGGCGAGGCCGGCGGCCAGCAGCGCCGCCCAGCCCCGCCAGCCGTCCCCGGCGGGGTCGCCCACGCCCTCGGTCAGCGAGTCCCCGAGCGCCACGAAGCGGACGGGTCTCATGCCACGCCCTCCCGGGCGGCGGGCCGGGCCGGCGCGCCCTGCCTGAGCACCTCGGCGTCGTGCGCCGCCAGGAAGGCCTCGACCGCCGTTCCCCAGCCGAAGCACTCCGCACGCGCGCGTGCCGCCTCCCTGCGCTCGGGCTGGGGTCGCGACAGGATCGTCTCGACGGCGTCCGCGAACGCCTCCGCGCGGTCGGCGGCCGCGGCGCCCGCCGCGCCGATCACCTCGGGCAGCGCCGAGGACGCGCTCGCCACCACGGGCGTCCCGCACGCCAGGGCCTCCAGCGCGGCGAGCCCGAAGGTCTCGGCGGGCCCAGGCGCCAGGCAGACGTCGGCGGACGCCTGGAGGGCGCCGAGAGCGGCCCGGCCGGAGACGTACCCGAGGAAGGTCACGGGCAGCCCGCGGTCCCGCGCGCGCTGCTCGAGCCGCGCCCGCAGCGGGCCGTCACCGGCCACCACGAGCACCGCCCGCCGCCCGCGCCGCAGCAGCGCCTCCAGGGCGTCAAGGGCCGTGCCGGGCCGCTTCTCGACGGAGAGCCGGGAGCACATCACGAGCAGCGCCTCGTCCCCGCGCGCGTGGTGTGCGCGCAGCTCCGGATCGCGCAGCGCGGGATGGCACCCCATCAGGTCGACGCCCAGGGGAGCGCGTACGACGTTGCGCGCGCCGATCCGTACGAACTCGCGCTCGGCGAACTCCGTGGTGCACACGACCCGCGAGTAGACGTGCGCGGTACGGGTGTTGAGGGCGTCGGCGGTCCGCCGTGCCAGGTTCTCGGACAGGCCCCAGGTGCGCAGCACTCCGTCGGCGGTCTCGTGGGAGACCATCACGGAGGGCACGCGCGCGCGGCGGGCCCAGCGACCGGTCCAGCGCAGGGTGGTGCGGTCGGAGACCTCCAGGCGGTCGGGGGCCAGGTCCTCCAGGAGGGCGGCAACGCGCCGCTTGTCGGCCAGCACGCGGTAGCCGCCGGTGCCGGGCAGCACCGGTCCGGGCAGGGTGATGACCCGCCCCTGTTCGGTGTCGCGGTCGGTGTGCCGCTCGCCCGGCACGATCAGCACCGGCTCGTGGCCGGCGGCCCGGAAGCCCTTGCCCAGTTCGCGCAGGGCGGTGCGCAGGCCGCCGGAGGCGGGGGTGACGAAGTTGGCGAGCCGGACGATGCGCAGGGACGTGCCGGTCATGCCGCCACCACCGTCCGGCGCGCGGCGAGCACGTCCTCGTAGTGCGCGATCAGCTGGTCGCCGACGGCGGCCCAGGTGCGGCCCTCGACCGTGGCCCGTCCGGCGGCGCCGTACGCGGCCCGCAGGCCCGGCTCGGCGGCCAGGGTGCGCACGGCCTCCCGTACGGCGTCCGCGTCGCGCGGCGGGACGAGCAGTCCGGTGCGGCCGTGCGCGACCAGGTCGAGCGGGCCGCCCGCGGCGGGTGCCACCACCGGCACCCCGCTGGCCATGGCCTCCTGGACGGTCTGGCAGAAGGTCTCGAAGGGGCCGGTGTGCGCGAACACGTCCAGGGAGGCGAAGATCCGGGCGAGTTCGTCACCGGTGCGGCGCCCGAGGAAGACCGCGCCGGGCAGGGCCTCGGTCAGGTGGGCCTGGCTGGGACCGTCGCCGACCACGACGACCCGGACGCCCTCCAGACCGCAGACGCCCGCCAGGAGTTCGACCTGCTTCTCGGGGGCCAGCCGGCCCACGTAGCCGACGATGAGCTCGCCGTTCGGGGCCAGTTCGCGGCGCAGCGCCTCGTCGCGGTGGTCCGGCCGGAAACGGACGGTGTCGACGCCGCGCGGCCACAGCCGTACCCGGGGCACACCGTGCGCCTCCAGGTCGTGCAGTGCGGCGCTGGACGGGGCGAGAGTGCGGTCGGCGGCGGAGTGCACGGAGCGGATCCGGCGCCAGGCGGCGGCCTCTCCGGCGCCCATGTAGGTGCGGGCGTAGCCGGCCAGGTCGGTCTGGTAGACGGCCACGGCCGGGATGCCGAGCCGGGCGGCGGCCGCCATGCCGCGGACGCCGAGGACGAAGGGACTGGCCAGGTGGACCACGTCGGCGCGGTGCTCGGTGAGCGCCGCGGCCAGGCGCCGGCTGGGGAGGGCGACGCGGACCTGGGGGTAGCCGGGGAGCGGGAGTGAGGGGACACGGACGACGGGACACGGTGCCTCGAGGGCGTCGGCCCTGGTGCCGGGCGCGGTGGCCGGCGCGACGACGAGCGGGAGGTGGCCGCGATCCACGAGGTGCCGGGCGGTCTGGAGCGCGCAGTGGGCGACGCCGTTCACATCGGGGGGAAAGGATTCGGTCACTATGACGACACGCATACGGGTGTTGTCGCCGCGCCGGACGTGGCAGCGTCAACGTCGATCTTTCCGTACGGGGAACGTCCCATGAGCGTTGGACTGCACACCCGAGCAGGTCAGACGGCCGCCATGCCCGCCTGACCTGTGGGTCACCCGGTGTTCACACTCCGGGCGGTCTGCTGCCCCTGCCGGGTGCTCACGGCGGGGCCCGGCCAGGTCACATGGTCTGTGCGTCCGGTCCGAAGCGGCTGCGGACCGCTGTCTGCACCTCGGCCTCCTCGGCCGGGTCGGCGGCGAGGCGGCGGAGTCGTTCGACGACCCGCGCGTCACCTGTTTCGGCGTGCCGGGCGGCGACCTCCCGGGTGGTCTCCTCGCAGTCCCACAGGCACTCGACGGCGAAGCCGGTGGCGAAGGAGGGGTCGGTGGCGGCCAGCGCGCGGGCTGCGCGGCCACGGAGATGGGAGGAGGCCGTCTCCCGGTAGATGTGCCGCAGCACGGGGGCCGCGCAGGCGATGCCGAGGCGTCCGGTGCCGTCGACCAGGGTCCACAAGGTGGGCGCGTCCGGGCCCTCTCCGCGCACGGCCTCGCGGAGGGCGCCGAGGACGAGGCCGCGGTCCTGGGCCCCGCCGCGGCAGGCGAGCATGCGTCCGGCGGCGGCGCCGAGGGCGTCGGGGCGCTGGGCCCAGCCGCGGGCGCGGTCGACGGCGGCGATACTGCGCATCCGTTCGAAGGCGTCGACGGCCGCCTCCACGACGACGGTCGGGCCGTCGGCGACCGCGGCCTCGACCAGGTCGAGGGCGTCGGGGTCGTTGCTGTCGGCGAGGTAGCGCAGTGCCGTGCAGCGGGCGCCGTCGGTGCCCGCCCTGGCGGCCTGGAGGATCTCCGGCCGGTCCTCGGGGCCTGCCACGGCGACCAGGCAGCGGGCGGCCGGCACATGGAGTGCGGCGCCGCGTTCGACGCCCTGCTGGGCCCACTCGAAGACCGCTCGCACGCTCCACCCCGGGCGGGGTCCGGTGGGTCGCATCTGGCGCTGCCAGCGGTCGAAGCAGCCGGCTTCCTGGGCGGCACGCACGCGTGTGGCGATCGATTCGCGCGGATCCTCGGCCCACAGCCGCCAGGGCCGCGGCTCGAAGGCGTCGCGCACGGCGACGGCCAGCTCGGCCTCGCCCTCGGGGTCCGTGGCGAAGCGGGCCAGCACGGGCGCGGCGAGGGCACGCAGGCCCGCGTCGTCGTCCCGGAGGGCCAGCTCGTCCAGGGCCCAGGCCCAGTTGGAGCCCTGGGCCGCATACCTGCGCAGCAGTCCGAGCGCGTCCCGCCTGCCGTAGGAGGCGAGGTGCCCGAGCACGGCCAGGGCGAGGCCGGTACGGGACTCGTCGTCGTCGAGGACGTCCTCGGGGTCGAAGAGGTGCGCCTCGATGGCGTCCAGCTCGCCGTTCAGGTCGAGGTGGAGCCGGGCGTAGTAGAGGGAGCGGTTCTCCACCTGCCAGTCGTGGCGGGGGTCGCGGAGCACACAGTGGTTCAGGGCCGCGAGCGCTTCGGCGCGCGGGGCGGTGAGCGCGTGCAGCGTGCCGTCGCCGCGGCCCCGCTGGAGCAGGCCGAGCAGCGTACCGCTGGGCGCTATGACCGGATCGAACATGGGAAACAGCCTCACATCAAGCGTCGACGCAACCGGGAAACACGCATTACCTGGCCGCGTGACACAACGTCGGAGCGCCCGCCGTCTCTTGCTTGCTGAAGACCATCTCTCTCTGCCTCTCGTCGGTGGCCCATGCGGACCGCATCACGGCCCGCGCGGTGCGGCAACACCTGCCCAGCCATCGCGTCCGTGAATCACGTCGTCATGATGACCCGCGCTGTGAGCTGCCGCGACCGTATTTCCGGCGGCCCTGTACCGCCTCCCCCGTTTTCCGTGCCGTACCTGGTCAGGACATACGCATCAGTGTGCGCCGAACAGTTCCAGGAGTTCCGTCTTGCCGAACATACGTGCCGTGTCGGCGGCCGAGGGAGTCCCCGCGGCCGGATCGGCGCCGCCCTCCAGGAGGACCTTGATCACTTCCGTCTCACCCTTGAAGACGGCTCCCGCGAGCGGGGTCTGGCCTCGGTCGTTGATCCGGTCGGCCTCGGCACCCCGGGCGAGCAGGGCACGCACCGCGTCGGCGTGACCGTGGTAGGCGGCCAGCATCACCAGGGAGTCACCGCGGTCGTTGGTGAGGTTGGCCGGAACGCCCGCGTCGACGTACGCCACGAGCTCCTCCGTCTGCCCCTGCCGGGCCAGATCGAAGATCTTGGTCGCCAGCTCCACGACCTCGGGGTCGGGGGCTTCGCTCATCGGCCGGACCGCCTCTCGTTACAACCGTTCAGGTGAATCGCAAGGGTACTGGCTCGCGCCTCACATGACCCGAAGTGCCCGAGGTAAAGATCACTGCAGACTCCGCCGGACGCAAGCGCCCCGCTCATCCGGCCTACCGAGGACTCCGCCGCCTGGTGTAAATGGGCGGGAATTCACCCAGTTGCACCTTTTATCGTATAGATACATCCTGTGATTCTGGAAGTACTCAGGGTGACTGTCCCCCTCGACACCAGGAGGCCCCAAATGATCCTCTCCATCTCAGGCGTCATGCTGCTCGGCGTCGTCGTCTTCCTGTTCTTCCGCAAGGACGGCCTCAAGGGCTCGCACGCATGCACCTCGGCCCTGTTCGGCTTCTACCTGGCCAGCACGGGCATTGCCCCCAGCATCAAGGCGGGTGGCGAGAGTCTGGCGAGCCTCCTCGGCGGCATCAAGTTCTGACGCCCCCACCTCCCGCCCGTACGCACCATCAGGAGACACCAGTGGCCCGGCGCCCTCTCCCCCGCATTCTGAGCAAAGACAGCGCGCAGATCGCCCGGACGCAGCTCGCCCGGAGCCGGGAGCTGGCCCGGACGGCGGCCGACAGCGCCACCGACGTCCTCCATCCGCTGATCACCGTTTCGCGCGGGCTGCGCCGGCTGGCCTCGGCCGGGCGGCGCAAGTGGGCCGAGACGCCCAAGGACAAACGCGGTCCGCTGCTGTTCCTGGCGGCCTGCGTGGTCCTGGTCGTGGCACTGGTGCCGTACGGACCGCTGCTGGCCGCCATCTCCCTGATGGCGGCGGCGGCCTGGCAGGGCCGCGACCGCACCCCACCGGCGCCGGAAGGGCCGGACGAGTCGCAGACCGAGCGCCTCCGGTCCCTGTACGAGGCGCTGGTGCCCTGTTTCTCCACCGCCGAGGACCCGGCACCGCTGTACGCGCACGGCGGGGAGTGGCAGAAGGTCTTCGAGACCCACGAGTTCGACGAAGGCGGGCGCGTGGGCAACCTCGTCATCCGCTACCCCGCCTACTTCCCGGACGGCGAGCCCGAGGCCCGCGCGCGGATCGAGCAGTTGCTCACCGCGAAGGCCGGGCGGGGCCGCGAGTACCACTTCGCGTGGGACGAGGTGGGCAACCGGCTCACGGTGACCGTCCTCGCACCGCTGCCCACCGACATCGCCGCCCAGCGCTTCGTCACCGCGCCGGGCGAGACGGTCCTCGGTTTCACGGACCCGAGCGAGGTCCAGCGCACGCTTCCCCTCTCCTACGGAGAGGAACAGCGCGACACCCCGCCGGTCGTCTGGCGGACCGGCCTCCGCTCCACCGAGCCGCACCTGCTCGCCATGGGCCACCCCGGCAGTGGCACCTCGACCCTGCTCCGCTCGATCGCCCTGCAGGCGCTCCAGTACGGCGACGTGCTGATCGTCGACGGCGGGGGCACCGGTGAGTACGCCTGCCTGATCGGACGGGACGGCGTGCTGGCCGTGGAGTGCGCGCCGGCCGGCGCGCTGGCCAGTCTGGAGTGGGCCGCGCAGGAGACCGAGCGGCGGCTCATCGCCATCAACCGGGCCCGGCAGGTGGGCGATCCGCCGCCCGAGGACACCCGGCGCCCGCTGTGGATCCTCCTGGACCGGCCGACCGTCTTCACCCACCTCACCGCCGCGGACGGCCGCAAGGACCCGCAGACGCTGCTGCAGATGCCGCTGCGGCACGGGCGCGCGGCGAACGTGACCGTGGCCGTGGCCGAGCAGTTCGACAGCGCGGAGGCGTTGAGCGACCCGGTACGGCAGCACACGCGCGCGCGTGTCGTGCTGGGGCCTGCGGCGCCCGAGCAGGTGCGGGCGGTGCTGGGGGTGCCGCCGCACACGACGCCGCCGGCGCAGGTGCCGCCCGGGCGGGGGTATGCGCGGCTGGGGTCGGGGCCGGTGCATCGGCTTCAGGTGCCGTCGACTCCGGATCCGTACGACGATGCGACGAGTGAGGCGGATCGGCAGGCCGTGGTGTCGCTGCTGCCGCCGCGTACGACGCCGGCCGACGCGGCTTCTGCTGACGCTGCTTCGGCCGAGGCTGCTTCGGCTGACGCGGCTTCGGCCGAGGCTGTCGAGATGGCACCGGTGGCTGCGGAGCCTGTTCCTGCGAAGGCTGTGGCTGCCGAGAGTTCGTAGGCGGCGGCCGGCCGGTGCTGGGCGGGGGTGGGGACGCTGCCCGTGCTGAACGGGTGCCGCTGCGCCCACCCGTGCCGCCCGGGGGTCCCCGCAGCCCCTTGAGGCACTGGGGGAGGCACGACTGCCCGCAGCCGACGCCGGCTGCGACGCCCTACGCCACAAACGTCCTGGGTGCCTCCGTCCCCCCTGTCGCCCCCGTTTCCACCAGGCGGGCCGCGGCGGCCAGGCGGGTCGCTGCCTCCTCCGCCACCGCTCCGCCGACCGTGAAGGGGAGGCGGACGTAGCCCTCGAAGGCGCCGTCGACGCCGAAGCGCGGGCCCGAGGGGACCCGGACGCCGACCCGCTCCCCCGCCTCGGCCAGCCGCGAGCCCGACAGACCGCCGGCGCGGACCCACAGGGTCATACCGCCCTGGGGAACCTCGAACTCCCAGTCGGGCAGTTCTCGGCGCACCGCGGCCACCAGGGCGTCGCGGTTCTCGCGGGCCTGGGCGCGGCGCAGCTCGACGGCCTGCTCCCAGCCACCCGTGCTGAACAGCCAGTTCACGGCCAGCTGTTCCAGCACCGGAGTGCCGAGATCGGCGTAGGCGCGGGCGGCGACCAGGCTGCGGATCACGTCGGGGGCCGCGCGCACCCAGCCGATCCGCATGCCGGCCCAGAACGCCTTGCTGGCCGAGCCGACCGTGATGACGGTCGAGCCGGCCGGGTCGAAGGCGCACACCGGGCGCGGCATCCCGCCGCTCTCGAAGTCCTCGTCGAGCCAGAGTTCGCTCATCGTCTCGTCGGCCACGAGGACGGTCCCTGCCGAGCGGGCCGCGTCCACCATCCGGCGGCGCTGGTCCTCGTCGGCGAGCGCGCCGGTCGGGTTGTGGAAGTCGGCGACGACGTAGGCGAGTCGGGGCGCGGCCTCGCGCAGGACCTGGCGCCAGCGGTCCAGGTCCCAGCCGGTCAGCCCCTCGGCCATGGCGACCGGGACCAGCCGGGCGCCCGCCTCCCGCATCAGCTGGAGGATGTTGGCGTAGGACGGCGACTCGACGGCGATGCGTTCGCCGCGGCCCGCGAACAGGTGGCAGATCGCGTCGATGGCGCCCATCGCGCCGGTCGTCACCATGATCTGCTCGGGCATCGTGGGGATCCCGCGCGCCGTGTAGCGCTCGGCGATCATCGAGCGCAGGGCCGGCAGTCCGGCCGGGTAGTCGCCGTGCGTGTGGGCGTAGGGCGGGAGTTCCTCGAGGGCGCCCTGGACCGCGCGGGTCAGCCACGGCTCGGGTGCCGGGAGCGAGGCGCAGCCCAGGTCGATCACCGAGCCGAGGGCCTCCGGGGGCAGGGGCTCCAGACCGCGCGCGGGCAGCGGGTTACCCGCCGGCACGGCGGTCCAGCTGCCGGCGCCGCGCCGGGACTCCAGGAAGCCCTCGCTGCGCAGCGCCTCGTAGGCGGCCGCGACCGTGGTGCGGCTGACGGAGAGGGCCAGGGCCAGTTCGCGTTCGGCGGGCAGCCGGGCGGCCACCGGGACCCGTCCTTCGAGCACCAGGAGCCGGATACCGTCGGCGAGGGCGCGGTAGGCGGGCGGGCGGCGGGTGCCGGGGCCGGCCGGGCGGTCCTGCTGGGAGTTGAGCAGCCGGGCGAGCTGTGCGGCCCCCACCGCCGAGGTCCACTGCGCCATGACGATCAGTCCACCTTCTCCGAATTGGCCATGGATGGCGATTCATCCCACGCCACAGAGTGTCATGCACCAGGCCACCACCACCACCCAGGGGGGTATTTCGTGTCCACTCCCGGCCGTCTCGGACGACGGCTGATCCAGCTGTATACGGGACTCGCGCTGTACGGCGCGAGTTCCGCGCTTCTCGTGGCGGCGGGTCTCGGGCTCGAACCGTGGAACGTGCTGCACCAGGGGCTCGCGGAACTGACCGGCATGACCATCGGCGTGGTGTCGATCTTCGTCGGGGCAGGTGTGCTCCTGCTGTGGATCCCGCTGCGCCAGCGGCCGGGTCTCGGCACGGTCTCCAACGTCTTCGTCGTGGGCCTCGCCATGGACGGCACCCTCGCCCTGGTCCCGGACGTGCACAGCCTCGCCGTGCGGGTCCCGCTGCTGGTGGCGGGCATCGTGCTGAACGGCGTGGCGACCGGCCTGTACATCGCGGCGAGCTTCGGGCCGGGGCCGCGCGACGGCCTGATGACCGGGCTGCACCGGCGCACCGGCCGTTCGATCCGGCTGATGCGGACGGTGGTCGAGGTGGCGGTGGTGGTCACCGGCTTCGCCCTGGGCGGCACCATCGGTGTCGGCACCCTGCTCTACGCGCTGTCCATCGGGCCGCTTGCGCAGCTGTTCCTGCGGATGTTCGCCGCACCTGCGGCGTCGGGCAGCACGGTCGTTGCCGAGCGGACACCCGGGCGAGCGATACTGCGTCCGTGACCACCACGACGCCGCCCCTGCGCCATCCCTACCTGGACCACCCGGGCCCGATCGCCTTCGCCCACCGCGGCGGGGCCGCCGACGGGCTGGAGAACACCGTGGCGCAGTTCCGGCGCGCGGTGGAGATGGGCTACCGGTACATCGAGACCGACGTGCACGCGTCGGCGGACGGCCGGCTCGTCGCCTTCCACGACACGACCCTGGACCGGGTCACCGACGGGTTCGGCCGCATCGCCGACCTGCCGTGGGCGGACATACGGCACGCGCGCGTGGGAGGGCGGGAACCGGTGCCCCTCTTCGAGGAGCTGCTGGAGACCTTCCCCGAGGTCCGCTGGAACGTGGACATCAAGGCGGAGCCGGCGCTGCGGCCCCTGCTGGAGCTGATCGAGCGCACGAACGCCTGGGAGCGGGTCTGCGTGGGCTCCTTCTCCGAGGCTCGGGTGCTGCGGGCGCAGCGGCTGGCCGGGCCCCGGCTGGCCACCTCGTTCGGCACGCGCGGGGTGCTCAGCCTGCGGCTGCGCTCCTGGGGACTGCCGGCCGCGGTGCGCAGGTCCGCCGTCGCCGCGCAGGTGCCCGAG
Source organism: Streptomyces sp. NPDC044061 (assembly GCF_056434305.1). NCBI lineage: Bacteria > Bacillati > Actinomycetota > Actinomycetes > Kitasatosporales > Streptomycetaceae > Streptomyces > Streptomyces sp. NPDC044061. Next base: position 60,897 of record NZ_JBWKFL010000024.1, read on the forward strand.
GCCCAGTCGGGCGTTCCGGTGGTCGACCACCGCTTCGTCCGGGCCGCCCACGCGCGCGGGCTGCAGGTGCACGTGTGGACGATCAACGAGCCGGCGCGGATGCACCGGCTCCTGGACCTGGGTGTCGATGGCATCATGACCGATCACATCGACACGTTGCGCAAGGTCATGGAGGACCGCGGCGTCTGGGTCTGAGCGCCCGGGGCGGCCGGGCCACGCCTTCGCACGGCACTTCAGCGGGGAAGCGAGGGCACGGGTGGGCACCGAGACCGTGCGGGCGGGGACAGCCGACGAGGCCGCCGGACTGCGGCGCGAGCAGCGCGGCTGGTACTTCTACGACTGGGCGTGCTCGGTCTACTCGACGAGCGTCCTGACCGTGTTCCTCGGTCCGTACCTCACCTCGGTCGCCGAGCGGGCGGCGGACGCCGACGGCTATGTGCATCCATTGGGGGTGCCGGTCCGCGCGGGTTCCTTCTTCGCCTACTCGGTGTCCCTCTCGGTGATCGTGGCCGTGCTACTGATGCCCCTGGTGGGCGCGGCGGCAGACCGCACCGGGCGCAAGAAGCCGCTGCTCGCGGCGGCGGCGTACACGGGGGCGGCCGCGACGACGGGCCTGTTCTTCCTCGACGGCGACCGCTATCTGCTCGGCGGGGTGCTCCTCGTCGTGGCGAACGCGGCGCAGTCCGTCGGGATGATGCTCTACAACTCCTATCTGCCGCAGATCGCCCCGCCCGAGGAGCGTGACGCGATCTCCTCCCGGGGGTGGGCCTTCGGCTACGCGGCGGGCTCCCTGGTCCTCGTGGCCAATCTCGTCCTGTACTCGGCGCACGCCTCCTTCGGCCTGTCCGAGACGGCCGCGGTCCGGGTCTGTCTGGCCTCGGCCGGGCTGTGGTGGGGCGCCTTCACGCTCGTACCGCTGCGACGGCTGCGCGACCGGCACGCGCGTGTGGAGCGGCCCACCGCCCCCGGGTGGCGGCAGTTGGCGGCGACCGTCCGGGACATGCGCCGGCATCCGCTGACGCTGGCCTTCCTGCTGGCGTACCTCGTCTACAACGACGGCATCCAGACGGTGATCTCCCAGGCCTCGGTCTACGGCTCCGAGGAGCTGGGGCTCGGTCAGTCCACTCTCATCGGGGCGGTCCTGCTGGTGCAGGTGCTGGCCGTGGCGGGCGCGCTGGCGATGGGGCGGCTGGCACGGACGTACGGCGCCAAGCGGACGATCCTCGGTTCGCTGGTGGCCTGGACGGTGACGCTCGGGGCCGGCTACTTCCTGCCCGCCGGAGCACCGGTGTGGTTCTTCGTGCTGGCCGCCGGCATCGGGCTGGTCCTCGGCGGCAGCCAGGCACTGTCCCGGTCGCTGTTCTCACATCTGGTGCCGCCGGGCAAGGAGGCCGAGTACTTCTCCGCCTACGAGCTGAGCGACCGCGGGATGAGCTGGCTGGGCCCGCTGCTGTTCGGCGTGACGTACCAGCTGACCGGCAGCTATCGCTCGGCGATCATCTCGCTGGTGGCGTTCTTCGTCATAGGGTTCGCCCTGCTCGCCCGGGTTCCGGTACGCCGGGCGATCGGGGCGGCGGGCAACCCGGTTCCGGACACGATTTAGCACTCGGCGCGAAAGGGCGGTAGTGTACGCGTTTGGCCTGCCAGGCGTACCGTTACTGCGCGTCAAAGATGCCGGAACGCTGGGTGACATCTGCTAGCAGATGTGACAAACCGGGCGCCTGTGGGTAGAACAAGGGGCGGCTACGACGGCGACGCATGACCCGGAACGGGAATCTTTACCGCCGACCGGACGTTGACCGGATGACGACGACAGCGACACCTGTCCTGTGGGCGACAAGCCCGGGAGGCACGATTCATGAGTGAGCGAGCTCTTCGCGGTACGCGCCTCGTAGTGACCAGCTACGAGACGGACCGCGGTATCGACCTGGCTCCGCGCCAGGCCGTGGAGTACGCATGCGAGAAGGGGCACCGCTTCGAGATGCCCTTCTCGGTCGAGGCGGAGATCCCGCCGGAGTGGGAGTGCAAGGTCTGTGGGGCCCAGGCACTCCTGGTGGACGGCGACGGCCCTGAGGAGAAGAAGGCCAAGCCCGCGCGTACCCATTGGGACATGCTGATGGAGCGGCGCACCCGTGAGGAACTCGAAGAGGTCCTCGAGGAGCGCCTGGCGGTTCTGCGCTCGGGGGCGATGAACATCGCCGTTCACCCTCGGGACAGCCGCAAGTCCGCCTGACGCGAGACACACGAGTAACCGCGGGCGCCGTACGTGAAGACGTACGGCGCCCGCGGTTTCGTGCTGCCCTGCCGGCCGACCTTGCCGGGCGACGGCCCCAGGGGGACCGGGCTCAGCGGGTCAACGGCGGCCACTGCTCCTGCGGCTCGTGGCCGTCCTCCCTGATGACCTCGCCCTGCACCACCTTGCCGTCGGGGCGGTGGATGCGGGCCTGCTGGAAGACGTCACCCAGACTGCCCGGGGCGGCCCGGCGCAGCCGTCGCTCCAGGACGCTCTCGGTGTAGCGGCTCACGGCCTTCTGGACCGGCGGGAGGAGCAGGAGCAGGCCGGCCACGTCGGAGATCAGGCCCGGGATGATCAGCAGCAGGCCGCCGAGCATCATCAGGCCGTTGCCGCCGCCGCTCGCCGGTGATCCGCCGCGCTGCAGCGCTTCGTTGAGGTTCCGGAAGGCGCGACGGCCCGCCCGCTTGATGACCACGGAGCCCGCGATCACGCCCGCCACCAGCAGCAGGAACACGGTGAGGCCGCCCGCCGCGCCCGCGACCAGGGTCAGCAGCCAGATCTCCAGCACCAGCCACGCGGCGATCCCCAGCGGCAGATACCTGCGCGGCCGGGAGCGCCGGGGCCTTACGGTGGACGGAGAGGTGGGAACGCCAGTCGTCATGCTCCCAGTGTGCCTGGACCCGCCTCAGTGCGGGATAAGCGGGCCCGGGGCGACCGGCCGGAGCTGCGCCGCCCCCCGAGGCTCTGGCTAGGCCTGCTTGCCCTTGCCCGTGATCTTGCCGACGCGGTCCCCGACCCCCCAGGCGGTGACCCGCCACAGGGCCTCGACGAGGATGTCGCGGCTCATCTTGGAGTCACCGAGTTCCCGCTCCACGAAGGTGATGGGGACCTCGACCACGTGGTAGCCGGCCTTGACCGAGCGGCGGGCGAGGTCGACCTGGAAGCAGTAGCCCTGGGAGGCGACCGCGTCCAGGCCCAGGCCCTCCAGGGTCTCGCGGCGGAAGGCGCGGTAGCCGCCGGTGATGTCGCGCAGCGGCAGGTCGAGGGCGAGGCGGGAGTAGAGGCTGCCGCCGCGGGAGATGAACTCGCGGGACTTGGGCCAGTTCACCACCCGGCCGCCGGGCACCCAGCGGGAGCCGAGCACCAGGTCCGCGCCCTTGAGGGCGGTGAGCAGGCGGGGCAGTTCCTCGGGCTGGTGGGAGCCGTCGGCGTCCATCTCGACCAGCACGCCGTAGCCGCGCTCCAGGCCCCAGCGGAAGCCCGCGAGGTAGGCGGCGCCCAGGCCCTCCTTGCCCTTGCGGTGCAGCACCTGGACGTGGTCGTCCTCGGCGGCCAGCTCGTCGGCGAGCTTGCCGGTCCCGTCCGGGCTGTTGTCGTCGGCCACCAGTACGTGTGCCTCGGGGACGGCCCTGCGCACCCGGCCGACGATGGTCTTGATGTTCTCCGCCTCGTTGTAGGTCGGAATGATCACCAAGGCCGTGCCGAGCGGACCGAACTGCCTCCCCTGAGCCTTGGCCGCGAGGGTCCCGTCGCCGTCGTTCACTGCTGCCCCTTCAATGTCGTACGCAGGCGTCCACCATAGTGGCCGCGGCCTGGGATGACGCGCCCCCACGTTCATACGGGGGTGTCGATTCCACAAGAGTGGGGTAAGGATGTGCTTTTCGCACCTGCGTCCCGCGACGGATAGGGGCCCGGCGCCCTTCGGGCCGACCTGGGACCCGCTGGCTGCGGATCTACCGAAAGCCGTTGTCTACTGAGCGCCCGGGCCCCACCCGGGTCACACCTTGCCGACCGGCCGGAGCGCTCGCTCGTCGGCGCGGGCGCTGAGCCTGGCTCCCAGTGGCGGTGCCCCGGTGCGGCACACCGTCCCTGACCCAGCAGCGCTGCGACGAGTTGCGTGAACGCTCCCCGGTCGGGCGTCCGGTGGTGGACCCGGCCGAACCTACCGGCCCCCGGCCGCCGACTGTCAACAGCCGCCTGACCTGCACCGACGCCCTCCGGATCGCGGTGAGCAGGGAGGATGCGCAGGTGGGGCGACGCGGCGGCGGCGGATGATCACCGCCGCGCCACCCCGGGAGATCACTCGCCCGGCCCTACGAACACCGTCCGTCCGCCCACCACGGTGCGCACACAGACCGGCAGGTCGCGGCCCGGGGTCAGGTCGGGCAGGCCGGGGGTGCCGGAGCGCGGGTCGGTCGACCAGCGGGCCACGCGGTCGTCGGGGGCCTGGACGACCAGCTCGTCGGTCCGCCAGACGGCGTAGTCGGCGGGCGCGCCGGGCACCAGGACGCCCGCGTCGTCACGGCCGATGGCCCGCCAGCCGCCGCGCGTGTGCGCGGTGAAGGCGGCGCGTACGGAGACCCGGTGCTCGGGGGTGTGGTGGAAGGCGGCGGCGCGGACCGTGCCCCAGGGGTCGAGCGGGGTGACCGGGCTGTCGGAGCCGAACGCGAGGGGCACGCCGGCCCGCAGCAGGGCGGCGAAGGGGTTGAGGGAGCGGGCCCGCTCGGCGCCCAGGCGCCGGGCGTACATGCCGTCCTCGCCGCCCCAGAGCGCGTCGAACGCGGGCTGGACGGACGCGATCAGACCCAGCTCGGCGAAGGCGGCGACGGTCTCGGGGGTGAGCATCTCGGCATGCTCGACCCGATGCCGGGCGGCCCGGACGCGGGCGAGGCCGACCTTCTCGGCGGCGGCGCGCACGCCCTCCACGACGGCGGTCACGGCGGCGTCGCCGATGGCGTGGAAGCCCGCCTGGAGGCCCGTCTCGGTACAGGCGACCACGTGGGCGGCGACGTCGTCGGCGTCCAGGTAGGCGGTGCCGGTGTGGCCGGAGTCGGCGTACGGCTGGTGCAGACAGGCGGTGTGCGAGCCGAGGGCGCCGTCCACGAAGAGGTCGCCGGCGGCGCCGAGGGCTCCCAGTTCGCGGGCCTTCTCGACGTTCTGTTCCGCCCAGTATCCGACCACCCGCGGCCCGGCCACCTCGGCGGCGAGCCGCAGCAGGTCCGTGAAGTCGTCCTCGGAGGAGATCTGCGGGCCGGCGCACTCGTGCACGGAGCCGATGCCGAGGGAGGCGGCGTGGGCGAGAGCGGTGCGCTGGGCCTCGGCGCGCTGGGCGGGGGTGACGGCGGCGAGGGCGGCTTCGCGGACGGCGTGGTGGGCGTCGGCGGTGAGCGGCGCGTCCTCGCGGGTGACGTGGCCGGCCACCAGGTCCAGCAGGGCGGTGGTGACGACCGCCGAGTGGACGTCGATGCGGGAGAGGTACAGCGGGCGGCCGCCTGTGGCGGCGTCGAGTTCCGCGCGCGTCGGCGGACGGCCGCCGGGCCAGCGGGCGGCGTCCCAGCCGTGGCCCAGCAGGACGCGGTCGTCCGGGCGGGCGGTGGCGAAGTCGCGGACCAGTGCCAGGGCCGCCTCCAGGGACGGCGCGTCGGACAGGTCGAGTCCGGTCAGGGCGAGGCCCGTGGCGGTGGTGTGCACATGGGCGTCGGTGAAGGCCGGGGTGACCAGGGCGCCGTCGAGGTCGATCACCTCGTCCACGCCGTCGGCGAAGGCGTCGGCGGCGCCCTCGGAGCCGACCCAGGCGACCTGTCCGCGCTCGACCACCATCGCGGTGGCGAACGGGTCGGCGGGGCTGTGGACCTCTCCGCGGCGCAGGAGGACGGTCTTGGGGTCGGCGGACTGCTCACTCATGCCCGACAGTCTCTCGCGTGCGCGGGGGCCACCGGGCACCGGGGCGGCCGCCCCTCGCGCGGCGGCGTGCGGGCGGGTGCGGCGGCGCCGGCTCGGTACGGGCCCGGTCGCCTCAGATCTTCGGGGGACGTGCCTCGTACGGGGTCGACAGGACGACGGTGGTGCGGGTGGACACCCCGGCCAGGGTGCGCACACGGGCGAGCAGCTCCTCCAGTTCGTGCGGGGTGGCCACCCGCACCTTGAGGATGTAGTTCTCGTCGCCGGCGACGCTGTGGCAGGCCTCGATCTCGGGGACGCCGGCGAGGCGGTCCGCGATGTCGTCGGGGGCGCTGGGGTCGAAGGGTTTCACCGAGATGAAGGCGGTGAGCGGCAGCCCGACGGCCTCGGGGTCGACGACCGCGGCATAGCCGCGGATGACGCCACGCTGTTCGAGCCGGCGCACCCTCTGGTGCACGGCCGACGTGGACAGGCCCGTGGCCTTGCCCAGGTCTGTGTAGCTCATCCGCCCGTCCTTGACGAGCAGCTGCACGATCTGACGGTCCAGCTCCTCCATGGCGCCAAAACCTACAGTGCGCTTGATCTCTTCGGATACTCGAGCAACGCAGGTCATACCCGGTTCGGTACAAAAAGCACCGCACCGGGCACCTGCGCACGGCATGTGACGAACGCCACAGCGCTCGGACGGCCTCCGTGATGATCTCGTGATTACCGCCGAGACGGGGCGGGAAGTGCTTGCTGTGGTCGAGGCCGCAGTGCCTTCACGGCCCAGCCTTAGGGGGAGAATCCCATGCAGAGTGTCAAGCGCCCTGGTCGTTCCGTGTCCAAGCGGCAGCAGCCGGTCGTCGAGCCCGAGCCGGAGGGCGTCGAACCCGACGCCTACGACCCCGAGGAACTCGACTTCTACGACACCTTCGAGATGTACCGGGTGATCTGCCCGGACTGCGCCCAGCCGATCGCGCTGCTGGCGGACGAGGAGGTCCTGCCGGAGCACGCGCTGTGCGCCTCGCCGTGGAACCCGTTCGGGCTCACGGTCTGTGCGGGCACCGGTCGCACGGCGACCGAGGCCCGCCCCGCGGACGAGTCCTTCGCACCGCAGGAGCAGGAGATGGGCCTGCTGCTCACGCTTCCCCAGGGTCTGGACTGGCGGACGCAGCCGTTCTCGCACGTCGGTGGCCCGGGCTCGCGCCCGATGCATGTGCCGGCGATGCGCCGCCAGGCCGCCTGAGTCCCGCCGGACCGGCCACCGTTCAGTCCCAGTAGCTGCCCTGCACCATGGCGCGCAGACTGCCGTGGTGCAGGATCAGTGTGTCCGGGTCCGCCGGAAGGGCGACCTCGCCGAAGTGGACCTGGCGGTAGGCGATGCGCAGCATGACGATCGCGTGCCGCAGGGCCGCGTAGAGGGTGTGGAACTCCATGTCCCGCGGGGTGTGGCCGGTCAGCCGCGCGTACCGGGCCTCGACGCGGTCGCGGCGCAGGAGGTCGGGCAGTCCGCGCTGTCCTGAGGCGACCGTGAGGTCGTGGAAGAAGCGGTGCAGATAGACGGTCCAGCCGAGGTCCACCTCGCGCGGCGCGAGGGCCGCCATCTCCCAGTCCAGGACGGCGACCGGGTCGAAGCCGTCGTAGACGACGTTCCCGATGCGTGCGTCGCCCCAGTTGAGGACGGCGTCGCCGGGCTCGTGCGGCCACAGCCGCTCCAGCCGGTCGAAGGCGGCCTCGATGAGGGGTGAGCGGGCGAGCCCGTCGATCACCCAGGCGTAGTAGGCCCGTTGGGCCGTCACATGCCGGCGCAGGGCGTTCCCTTCACCCGGCAGCGCGAGGAACCCGGCGTCCGCGGGCGGCACTTGGTCGTGCAGCCGGGCGAGCAGGGCCACCGTGGCGGATTCCAGGTGCTCGCGTTCCGCGTCACTGGCCGCGTGCAGCCAACTGCCCTCGTACGTATACGGCATGACGTCCGGAGGGACGCGTCCGGCCGCCCGTTCCATGACGAAGAACGGCGCCCCGAGCGGGCCCGGGTCCTCCTCCAGCCACAGCACCCGGGGTACCGGGAGGTCGGTGCGGTCGGCCACCAGTTTCAGGGTGCGGTACTGGCGCACCATGTCGTACTCCGGGAAGACGGTGTACGCCGCCGGATCCGCCGCGAGCCGCAACGCGCAGGAGCGCACCGGCGGTCGGGGGTGCTCGATGTCGAACAGCAGGGTCTCGCTGGACATGCCGTTGGAGGCGGGAACGGTGACGCCGACGGCCTTGGCGCCGGGCAGCCGGGTGCCCAGCCAGGCGGTGAGCCGGCGGGCCAGCTCCTCGGGGTCGCGGGTGCTGGTACGGGGACGCGGTGCCGTGGCCATCCAGTCCTCCCTCAGGACGCGACGGAGTCGAAGCCGGTGAAGCCGCTCGGGTCGTGCCGGCCGAACGAGCCGTGCTCGAAGATGCCGTAGCCCGTCCGCCCGTCCATCCGGAAGCGGGCGGAGTGGTCGGTGACGCCGTAGCCGGCGAGGGGGTGCGGCTTCGTCATGTCGTACGTGCGGCGGTCCACCCAGCCGGGCCCCCGCCAGGTGCCGTGCTGCCAGTCGTCCGCCGGCGGGTAGCCCGCGCCGACCGCGAGCGGCGAGGAGGTGAGGACGTCCACCTGAAGCTCCTGCGGTGTGCGCGGGTCGCCCAGGTGGATGACCGCGTGCTCGGGATGGCGGGTGCCCGGACGGTAGCCGATCTCCGCCTGCGGCCAGCCCAGTTGGCGGTCTCGGTGACCGGGGCGGACCAGGGTGGCGTCGTTCAGGGAGCGGTGGCCGTCGGCGTCCTCCTGGGTGATGACCATCAGGAAGCGGTCCTCGAAGCGGACCGGACACCAGATCCAGTGGAACCCCTCGGCCGGGTGTTCCTCGGCGAGCCGCCCGCCGTCCTCGCCCGGGACCGGCCGCACGCCCCAGCTGCGGTCTCGTGTTCCGGTCCACCCCCGCGACGAGACGGTGAACTCCGTGTCCCCCGCCCGGATCGCGCCCTCCACCGTGCCCGCCTGGACGAACCTGCGCCCCTCCAGGGTGAGCCGGTCGCCCCGCCGCTGGAGGTGGTGCGGTTCCCACAGCGCCGGGAAGGCCGCGGTCCAGGTGAGGTCGTACGACAACTCGTCCTCGCAGACCAGGCGGAGCCGGTGCAGCGGCTCCTGGACCTCGATGCGCAGAGGGCCCACCTCGAGCCGCATCCGGTCCTCGCCGAGGGCGTCCGAGGAGCGGACGGCGTGCAGGGTGTCCCCGGTGCGCAGGGTGGCGTAGGCGTCGATCACACCCAGGTTGGGGTAGACCCCGAGGCCGAGGACGAGCAGGGCTCGGCCGGCGTGGTCGAAGACGTGGAAGATGCAGCGGTCGTAGGCGTTGCGGTCCCCGGTCGCCACGTGCTTCATGGACAGCGGCACCTGGTGGACGGGGTACTCGTCGAGCGGTACGGGACGGTCGTCGGCCACGGACACCCCCTGGGACGGATAGCTGACGGTACGTCAGCCGGCTGCGGGGGGCCAGAGCGGGAACCGGTCGTCGTCGGTGAACTCACGCGCGATTCCGCCGGGCGGTGACCTCCCCGGGCCGCGCGGCGTTCTCCTGACATGGCCCCCACGTATTCGGCACCCGTGCGTCAGCGCCGTATCTTCGTGCCCCGTCCCGCAGAATCGCTTCCGCCGCTTCCGCCGCAGGATCCGCCCATCTACCGCGATCTGATGCGGGCCTGGGCCGACGGGGGCCGCACCCTGCCGGGCCGCCACGACCCGGAGTGGGTCAGGCTGGCGGCCCCGACGGTCCGCAGGGGGCAGTTCAGCGACCCTCCGGCCCTGCCACGTGACGGGCGATGACCATCCGCTGGATCTGGTTCGTGCCCTCGACGATCTGCAGCACCTTGGCCTCGCGCATGTAGCGCTCGGCCGGGAAGTCGGCGGTGTAGCCGTAGCCGCCGAGGATCTGCACGGCGTCCGTGGTGACCTTCATGGCCGTGTCGGTGCAGTGCAGCTTCGCCATGGCCGCCTGCTTGGCGAACGGCCTGCCCGCGTCGCGCAGCCGGGCGGCCGCGAGGTAGAGCGCCCGGCCGGCCTCGATCTGGGTGGCCATGTCGGCGATCATGAAGCGCAGGCCCTGGAAGTCGGCGAGGGGCCGTCCGAACTGCCGGCGCTGGGCGGCGTAGCCGACCGCCTCGTCCAGCGCGGCCTGGGCCAGGCCGATCGCGCAGGCCGCGATGCCGAGGCGCCCGGAGTCGAGGGCCGACAGGGCGATGGCGAAGCCCTGGCCCTCCTCACCGATGCGCCGGTCGTCGCCGACCCGCACGCCGTCCAGGTGGACCTGGGCGGTCGGGCTGCCCTTCATGCCCATCTTCTTCTCGGGCACCGCGCCGCTCAGCCCCTCGGCGTCGCCGGGCACCAGGAAGGCGGTGATACCGCGCGGGCCGTCCTCGCCGGTGCGGGCCATCACGGTGTAGAAGTCTGCGATGCCGCCGTGCGTGATCCAGGCCTTGGAACCCGTGATCACCCACCTGTCGCCGTCCCGGACGGCCTTGGTGCGCAGGGAGGCCGCGTCCGAGCCGGAGGACGGCTCGGAGAGGCAGTAGGCGCCGAGCAGGCCGCCGCCGAGCATCGCGGGCAGGTGCTCGACCTGCTGCTGCTTGGTGCCGTACGCGGCGAGCGCGTAGGAGGCGAGCGTGTGCACGCTGACGCCGAGGCCGACGGTCAGGCGGGCCGCGGCCAGCTCCTCCAGCACCTGCAGGTACACCTCGTAGGGCTGGTCGCCGCCGCCGTACTCGGAGTCGTACGGCAGGCCCAGCAGCCCCGATTCCGACAGCAGGGTGAAGACCTCGCGCGGGAAGCGTCCGGCGTCCTCCTCCTCGGCCGCCTTCGGCGCGATCTCGCGCTGCGCGATCTCACGGACGAGCGCGAGCAGATCCCTCGCCTCTTCCGTGGGCAGTTGACGCTCCACCGGCTGCGGGTCGCGGTCGGACATGGCGTCGCTCTCCTCCCTGTTCGGGCACATCGGCGGACGTGCGCCTTGGGTGGGGCGGCTCCGCCTGATCGTTCCGGTTCGGCCGAGGGCACCCGCTCCCGGGTCTCGGAAGCTGCTGACCAGCGGCTGTGTGCCGTGAGTATGCCCGATCAGCGACCTCTCGTCACCAGTTAACGACCGCTTACTTCAAGAATCCAGCCGGGAGCGTCCACACGCCCGGGATTGGTCCGAACCATTGACGTAGTGGTCTAGTCCTCCTACTGTGCATTGCCAACGCTTTACCGCGTTCATGCCAATCGGCGCGCGTTCCCCTCTCCCCCACGAGGAGCCACCCGATGCACAGCACTCCCCACCGTCCTCGCGCCCGGTTCCGGGCGCTCCTCGCGGCCGTGTGTTCGGCCGCCCTCGGCGCCGGGCTGCTGGCCGGCGCGGGCACCGCGACCGCGGCCGCCCCCGCCGCTCCCCAGCTCAAGGCGGGCTCCAAGGTCGTCGGATACTTCACCGAGTGGGGCACCTACGACCGCAAGTACTACGTCAAGAACATCGAGACCTCGGGCTCCGCGGCCAGGCTGACCCACATCAACTACGCCTTCGGCAACGTCACCGGCGGGAAGTGCGCGCTGGGCGACTCCTACGCGGCCACCGACCGGGCGTACACCGCCGCCGAGTCCGTCGACGGTGTCGCCGACACCTGGGACCAGCCGCTGCGGGGCAACTTCAACCAGCTGCTGAAGCTGAAGAAGAAGCACCCCGGCCTGAAGGTGCTGTGGTCCTTCGGCGGCTGGACCTGGTCCGGCGGCTTCGGCGAGGCCGCGAAGAACCCGGCCGCCTTCGCCCAGTCCTGCTACGACCTGGTGAAGAACTCCAAGTGGGCGGGCGTCTTCGACGGCATCGACATCGACTGGGAGTACCCGAACGCCTGCGGCAACAGCTGCGACACCAGCGGCCGGGAGGCCTTCAAGAACGTCATGGCCGCCCTGCGGTCGAAGTTCGGCTCCGGCAACCTGGTCACCGCGGCGATCACCGCTGACGCCACCAGCGGCGGCAAGATCGACGCGGCGAACTACGCGGGCGCGGCCCAGTACGTCGACTGGTACAACCCGATGACGTACGACTACTTCGGCGCCTGGGACTCGACCGGCCCGACCGCCCCGCACTCCCCGCTGAACTCCTACTCGGGCATCCCCAAGGCGAACTTCTACACCTCGGCGACCATCGCCAAGCTCAAGGGCCTCGGCATTCCGGCCTCCAAGCTGCTGCTGGGCATCGGCTTCTACGGGCGCGGCTGGACCGGGGTCACCCAGGCGGCGCCGGGCGGCACGGCGACCGGTCCGGCGGCAGGGACGTACGAGCAGGGCATCGACGACTACAAGGTGCTCAAGGCCAAGTGCCCGGCGACGGGCACGGCGGGCGGCACGGCGTACGCGAAGTGCGGGAACAACTGGTGGAGTTACGACACCCCGGCCACCATCGGCACGAAGATGACGTACAAGAACCAGCAGGGTCTGGGCGGCACCTTCTTCTGGGAGCTGAGCGGCGACACCGCCAACGGTGAGCTGATCAAGGCGATCAACTAGCCCCTTCAGCGGGGACTCGGGAGCGGAGGACCACGAGCCTCCGCTCCCTGGTGTCAGCCGTCGCGGCGGGCCGCCGGTGGGGCCGGGTAGGACGGGTCGAGTTCCTCGACGGCGCGCAGGGCTCCGCCGAGGGTTTTCACCAGCAGCTCGCGCATGGTGTCGCGGGAGAGGCCGGGGCGGTCGATCCAGTCGAGGGTGGCCCCCTCGACGCTGCACACCCAGGAGAGCAGGCCCATGCGGGCCAGCGGGGCGATGTCACCGCGGCCGTAGGCCCCTTCGGCGATGGTGGCGACGAGCGCCTCGCGTACGCCGTCCCGGATGGCGTGCACCTCGGTGTCGAAGCCGACCCCGCCGCTGACGATGGTGCGGTAGGCGGCCTGGTGGTGCTCGGCGAAGCGCAGATAGCTGTCGATCGTGCGGTGGACGCGGTCCACGGCGGGCAAGTCGCGGCCGCTCGCGGCGAAGGTGACCAGATCGGCGACGGAGTCCTGGATGATCGCCAGGTAGTAGCCGCGCTTGGAATGGAAGTAGTAGTAGATCAGCCCCTTGGCGACATGCGCCTGGCGGGCGATGTCGTCCATGGACAGGGCGTCGTAGGACGTGTCGGCGAACAGCTTCCGCCCGATGGCGATGAGTTCGGCGCGACGCGCCACAGAGCGCTCGGTGCCGCGCGCCCGGGGACGGACGGCGGCACGCTGTTGACGCATATTCAATTTCGACCCTGGTCTGGGAGGTCGGCGGGACATCCGCAGTATGTCAGAACATGCGCGCCGGGTGAGGGTCGGGTCAGAGCAGGCCGAGCCGGGTCACGAGCATCGCGACCACCACCACGAGCACCCAGCCCATGACGTGTTCGAGGATCTTCGGGCCGTCGTCCTTGGGGCCGCCGGTGCGGACGCGGGTGGCGGTGGCGGGGTGTGCGCTCATGGTTTCTCGCAGAGGTCGGACGTACACGGTCGAGTCCCCCACCCATTTGTCCACCTTGCCACCCACGACGGCGTTTGCGGCAGAGACGTTGCTCACACGGGCCGGGTCAGCGCACGCCCACCGCCGCGAGCGCCTTGCGCTGGCGCGGGTTCGGGCGGGCCGGGAAGTAGAGGTAGCAGACCCCGCCGGTGCCGGAGACGACCTTGCCGGAGGCGTTGTAGCGCTTGGTCCTCAGCCAGATGTTCTCGAACTCCCGCCGCAGGTAGACCCGCCGGACCGCCCCGTCGTCCACGGAGGCCGGGTCGTTCGCGATCACGTCGCCCTCCGCCGTGAAGCCGATCACCGTCATCAGGTGGCCGGAGGTGCCGTACCCGGCGCCGGTCAGCTCGGTCTTCAGGAAGGACTGGGACGTTATGGCCGGGATGCCGGCCGCGACCAAGGTCTCCAGGTCGGTGAGCGAGGCGAGCCGGGTGACGACGCCCTGGAGGTCCTTGAACGTGGCCGCGTAGGCGGCGTTGAAGGGCCAGTTGCCGCAGCCCTGGTACTGGTGGTCGTAGGTGAAGCGGGCCGCGTGGTCCACCTGCGGGTCGGCATAGGACGGATCGACCCAGGACAGCTGCTCGGACGTGAGCCGGCCGCCCCAGTACTCGACGATCATCTGCGAGGAGGTGGGGCTGCACCAGGCCTCGCCGCCGTTGTCGTACTGCGGGTACTGGCCCTTGTGGATCTCCTGCGAGTAGCGCGGGACGGCCAGTTCCCGGACGAGTCCGGGGGTGGAGGCGGGGACGGTGAAACGGTCGGGGATGTCGGAGCCCATCGCGCCGAGCCGCCAGACGGTCGGGGTGAGGCGGGTGCCGGGCCTGCGGTAGAGGGTCAGGCGCAGCTGGTACGAGGCCAGGCGCAGGCCGGTGCTCGCGTCGTCAATGGCGAAGGTGTCGGTCCAGATCGTGCTCCTGCCGTCGCTCTGGTCGTCCACCGAGGTCCGCTTGATGTCCTGGTCCCCGGCCGCCCAGCGGCCCATCACGTACCAGGGGGTGTCGGTGCCGTCGGAGTACGTGCCCTGCAGCTCGACCTGGAGCCAGGTGCCGTCGGGGGTGTGCGCGTTCCACGAGGCGACGACCTCGGTCGCGGGCGTGGTGAGCCGGTGGACCGGTGCGGTCCAGGTCGCGTACTCCCAGGTGGCGGTGGTGCCCGTGTGCGGGTCGGTGTAGTCGGTGCGCCCGGCGGGGGCGGCGATCTCGACGCCGGGCCGTGGACCGGAGACGGCCCGGACGCCCAGCGCGGTGCCACAGCGCCAGTCGCGGTACGTCGTCCAGGCGCGGTAGTCGATCGGGCGGGCGGGCGCCTGTGCGGTGTCGTCGGTGTCGGCCGCGGAGGCCTGTGCGGTGGCGGCGGACGCGGTCACGGCCCCCGAGGAGACCGCGGCGACCATCGCGGCGGTGAGGAGGGTGCGGCGGGACGGCTGCTGGGCTCTGCTCATGGGCGCGGTTACCCCCAGGTGTCCGAGTAGGTGCTGGTCCGGTGCGTGGTTGTGCGCCAACTATGGAGGACACGGCATGCCCCTGCCAGCACTTCCGCGTATGGCGCGCCACCAATATTGGTCTGGTCCACTGGAGGAAACCGTGAGGTCAGGCGGCGGGGGGGGGGGGGGGGGGGGGGGGGGGGGGGGGGGGGGGGGGGGGGGGGGGGGGGGGGGGGGGCGGCGGGGGAAACCGTCGGCGCGCGCGCGGTCGACG
>NZ_JBWKFL010000024.1:76033-139681 GCF_056434305.1 Streptomyces sp. NPDC044061
CCTCGCCCAACACCAGAGACGACCACATACCCCCCCCCCCCCCCCCCCCCCCCCCCCCCCCCCCCCCCCCCCCCCCCCGGGGCCGGTGCGGTCAGACGAGGTCCATCGCGGCGACCTCGTCGGGGCGGCCGTAGCTGACCGGCCCCTGGAAGCGGCGGCGGGCGGTGGCGAACCACCACACCGTGGCCACGACGAGGACGGCGGCCAGCGCGATCGGCGCGTAGTTGAAGGAGTCGACGGTGATCGGCGAGGCCTGCGGCAGCATGAACAGGACGCTGCTGAGCAGGATCCAGGTCACCGCGAGCCAGCCGATCGGCCGGCCCCAGCGGCCCAGGTGCCAGGGACCGGGCTGGAACTCGTCGCCGAGCCGCAGCCGCAGGAAGATCGGCACGGCGTAGGCGAGGAAGAGTCCCACCACGTTGACGCTGACGATGGCGGTGAACGCCGTGTGCGACCACCAGCCGGGGACGACGAGCGCCAGCGAGCAGGCCACCGCGAGCCACACCGCCTTCACCGGCGTCCGGGTGCGCGGCGAGACCGAGTGCCACCAGCGGGAGCCGGGCATCGCACCGTCCCGGGAGAAGGCGAAGATCTGCCGGGTGTTGCTGGTGAGGTTGGCGAGACCGCAGAAGAGCATCGCGCCGATCACGATGAGGAGCAACGCCTTGGCGGTCCCGAGG
Source organism: Streptomyces sp. NPDC044061 (assembly GCF_056434305.1). Taxonomy (NCBI): domain Bacteria; kingdom Bacillati; phylum Actinomycetota; class Actinomycetes; order Kitasatosporales; family Streptomycetaceae; genus Streptomyces; species Streptomyces sp. NPDC044061. The sequence goes on from NZ_JBWKFL010000024.1 coordinate 76,714, forward strand.
CCGAGGCCGTCGATGAGAATCTGGACGGGCGGCGCGGAGGAGCCGGCCACCTTGCTGTAGTCGCTAATGCTGTAGACCAGTGCAAGCATCAGGATCAGGCCGGTGATCGCCGAATAGCCGATGGCGCGGGTGATCCCCTTGGGCGCGTTGACCGTCGCGCGGACCGTTTCCTCGGACATGTGGAAGCTGCCGTCGAAGCCGGTGAAGGTCCAGCTGGTGACCAGCAGACCGAGCATGCCGCCGTAAAGCCCGCTCGTGAAGCCGGTGTTGTTCTCGAAATGCGTCACGAAGGACGCCGACTGATGGTGGTCCGGCATCACTATCAGTGTGCTCACGATCACCACGAGTCCGATCAGCAGCCACCAGACGGAAATCCGGTTCAGCACGGCGACGAGCTGGACGGTGTAGGTGTTGGCGAGGCCCTGCAACAGGATGACCAGGGCTGTGATCAGCACCGTCTGGTGTGCGGTCGGCCGGTACGACGACCACTGCAGCGCGACGAACGCCTGGATGAAGGTGGCCGCCGCATAGCCGGTGGCGGCGGTGCCGCCGATCTGCCCCACGAAATTCAGCCAGCCGGTGAACCAGGACCAGGCACCCTTGTGCCGCTTGGCGAGTTTACCCGCCGAGAAATACAGCGCACCGCTCGTCGGATAGGCGGACGCGACTTCCGCCATCGCCGCACCGATGAACAGCACCATGACGGAGACGCCGATCCAGCCGAACACGAGAATACGGGGACCGCCCGCGTTCATGCCGTATCCGAAGGACGAGAAAATACCCGAAATGATATTGATGATGGTGAAGGAGATCGCGAAATTGTCGAACGCCTGGAAGCGCCGGGTGAGTTTCCGCGGATAGCCCATCGCGTGCAGGGTCGCGTCGTCGTCGAGCACGACCGGGTCGTCTTCCCCGTGGGCGTTCGCCCGTGGAGTCGATGTCCGTTCCGACACAGTTCGGCCTTTCTCTCGGTGGGGGCGGGGCACGTGCGCGGTCAGGCGGGTCCCGGGACGGGCAGGCCACAGGTGCGCCGGGCCCGGGAGAGCTGTTCGGCGGGGTCACCGAAGGCGCTCCAGGGCATGCGCGAGGCGTACGGGCCCATCGCCGCGAAGACCGCCCGGGCCTCGAACTCGCGCTGGGCCATGACCAGCGCGTGTGCGAGGTAGGCCAGGTCGAGCACCGGGGTGAAGCGGTAACCGGCCACCGTGGGCAGCCAGTTGTGGTAGATCGCCAGCGCCGTGGAGCGCCACTGGGGCTGCTCCCAGACGCGGTCGGCGAGCAGCTGCGTGGGGTTGTAGCTCTCCACCAGGGCCACCAGCGGCAGCAGTCGGAGGGCGGAGTCGGCGGGCGCCCGCTGGCTGAGGAAGGCGGCCACGTCCCAGGCCGCGTTGACCGAGCCGCCGTGGCGGGTGAAGAAGAACGACAGGAAGCGGTGGTGCCCCTCACGGTGCCAGGGATCCAGGGACAGGATGTGCGAGAACAGCCGCCAGGGCCCGGGCGGGGCGGTGAGCAGTCCCTGCGGAGCGGGGTCGCGCAGCAGGTGCAGCCGGGCCATGGTCAGCTTGGCGACCCACGGGGTGGGATCCGCGGGCGCCATGGCGGCGGCCCGGTCGCAGGCGGTCAGGGCGATCCGCTCCAGCGCCTCGGCGCGCTCGTCCCGCGCGTCGGCGGCCCGCATCGCGCGCTGTACCGCGACCCGGGCCCACATCAGCGCGGACTCGGGGGTCGGCTCCTCCGCGAGCCAGCGCTCGACCAGGTCGCTGCCGGCGGCCTCGGAGGCCAGCACCAGGGAGCGGTGGGCCCGCAGGGCGAAGTCGGAGCGGGTCTCGGCGAGGGCTTCGTACGCGTATCGATAACGCCCGGCGCGCACATCGACGCATACGCTCGCCAGGACACGGTCGTCGGCCGCCGGATGCCATACATAGTGCCCTTCGAATAACTCCGCGGCCATGTCCCCCTGTCCGTCCCCGTTCGGCGCATCGCAGTTGCGCAGGAGGCACCTTACTCAGCACTCGGGGCACCGGGAACGCCGAATTTCACATATCGGTCAACGGATTGGGAACGTTATTCCCTTGGATTGACCGGTGGTCAGCCAGTAGTTCAAGAAGTGACGTTTCCCGGCCCACTGGTCCAGTCACTATGGGCCGCTACTAGACTGTTTCCGGAAAACACCCCACACCGCACCACACCTCAGGAATCGCCATTCACGACCTCGCCACCCGGCTGCGCGGGCTTCCCCCCTCCTGCGGCCCCGTACGGCTGATCGCCGTGGACGGGCACGCCGGCTCCGGAAAGTCCACCTTCGCCGGGCGTCTGGCCGCCGCGCTGGGCGGGGCGCCCGTGCTCCACCTCGACGACATCGCCAGCCACGAGCAGCTCTTCGACTGGACCGGCCGGTTCCTGGCCCAGGTGATCGCCCCGCTCTCACGCGGCGAGAGCGCGCGGTACCGCCCCTACGACTGGCGTGCGCGCGCGTTCGGGCCGCCGCTGCCGCTGCCGGCCGCTCCCGTGGTCGTGATCGAGGGGGTCGGCGCCGGCCGCAGGGCGCTGCGGCCGCATCTGGCCCGGCTGCTGTGGATGGAGCTGCCGCGCGAGGAGTCCTGGGCGCGAGGCCGCTCCCGGGACGGCGCGGAGCAACGGGAGTTCTGGGCCGGGTGGGTCGAGGCGGAGAGGGCGCACTTCGCCGAGGACCCCTCGCGCCCCCATGCCGATCTTCTGGTGCGCCAGACACCCGAGGGGTACGAGGTGCTGCCGGGGCCCGCGAGGGCTGCCGGTCCGGACCAAGAGGTCACGCAACGTGACGGATCGTCCGCGGTGTGGTGAACCCGTGAAGACCCTTGCGGGGGAACTTCTTTGAGTGCTCCGGGTCCGCTTGACCCGGGAGCCGTACAGGTCTTACGTTCTCAATGTGCGGCCATTCGGAGCCGCCCACTGACGCGAAGCCCCCGGTTGTTCCCCCGTGATCGGGGGCTTCGTTCTGCCCGCGGCCCGTTTTCCGGGCGCCCCGCGCACCGTTCCGCTCACCCTCCGTCACCCTTTCGCGTGCGCCCCGTCTGCTCCCACCTCGTCGAACGACACCCTTCGGTGCGCGGTCGTCCCACGGGTACGATGCCCTCGGTGCGGCTGCCTCGCGCACCTGCAACTCCGGTCCGCGGCACGGCGGTTCGACCGCGGCGGCCGCCGGGCGACTGCCCGGCGGTGAACCAACGGGGGCACGGTCTGTGGGGGACGCGATGGACTTCGGCACGCAGGGCCCCGAGGCCCCGGCCGACCTCGCCTGGCTGCGAGGTGTGGACGCCTACACAATGGGTGCCTATCCGCAGGCGGAGGAGGAGTTCCGCGCCGCGGCGCGGATGGATCCCGGGATGGCGGACGCCTGGCTCGGGCTGCACGCCCTGCGGGTGGACACGACCACCGCGCTGCTGCGGATGTTCCGGCACCGGGACCGCTTCGGGGAGCAGCGCGCCCGGCACCGCCGGACCCTCAACTCCTGGTACTGGCTGGGCTGGTGGGTGCAGCCGGTGCTGGAGAGCCCCCGCGATCTGCTGCTGGCGCACGCCTCGCACTGGCTGGACGGCCGGCACGTCCCGGAGCTGGACCGCGCGCTCGCCGGGCTGCCCCCGGTGGACACCGACCCACAGGTCCGCTTCCTGCACGCCTGCCGCTCCTATCTGGTCAAGGACTGGGACCAGCTGGTCCGGCACACCGACCCGCTGCTCGACGAGCCCATGCTGGGCATCGAGGCGGGCCTGTTCGGCGGGATGGCCCGGGTGCGCCTGGAGATGTACGGCCAGGCCGAGCCGCTGCTGTCGGCGGCGCTGATGCGCTGCCGCAGCGAACAGCCCCAGCGCAAGGAGCTGCGGTACTGGCTGGCACGGGCGCACGAGGGCACCGGGCGCAGCGCCGCCGCACTGCCGTTGTACCGCGCGGTGCACCGGGTCGACCCCGCCTTCATGGACACCTCGGCCCGGCTCGCCGCCATCGCCGAGGGCGACGGGTACGACGATCCCGTCGACCTCGCGGCGATCACCCTGACCGGTGCGGGGGCGGACGCCGTGGACGGGCCGGACACGCTCGACCCCCTCTTCGGCACCGAGGCACGCGATCTGCGGCTGCCGGAGCCTGACCTGCCGACCGGTCCGCTGCCGACGGTGCCCGACCCGGCGGTGCGCGTGAAGAGCGGCATGCCGCCGTCGTCCTGGCCGCTGCCGACGGGGCCGACCGACCCCGCGTTACTCGAGGAGGCGCTCGCCGAGCTGGAGCGCATGGTGGGTCTCGAGCCGGTCAAGCGCCAGGTCAAGGCGTTGTCCGCGCAGTTGAACATGGCCCGGCTGCGGGCCGGGCAGGGGCTGCCGGTGCAGCCGCCGAAGCGGCACTTCGTCTTCTCCGGACCGTCGGGAACCGGCAAGACCACGGTCGCGCGGATCCTCGGGCGCGTCTTCTACGCGCTGGGGCTGCTCGGGGGCGACCACCTCGTGGAGGCGCAGCGGGCCGATCTCGTGGGCGAGTACCTGGGGCAGACCGCCGTGAAGGCCAACGAGCTGATCGACTCCGCGATCGGCGGGGTGCTGTTCGTGGACGAGGCGTACTCGCTGTCCAACTCCGGGTACGGCAAGGGGGACGCGTACGGGGACGAGGCGCTGCAGGTGCTGCTGAAACGGGCCGAGGACAACCGGGACCACCTGGTGGTGATCCTGGCCGGCTATCCGGAGGGCATGGACCGCCTCCTCGCCGCCAACCCCGGCCTGTCCTCCCGCTTCACCACCCGGGTCGACTTCCCGTCCTACCGGCCGCTGGAGCTCACCGAGATCGGCAAGGTGCTCGCGGCTGAGAACGGGGACGTCTGGGACGAGGAGGCGCTGGAGGAGCTGCGCTCCATCGCCGGGCACGTGGTCGATCAGGGGTGGATCGACGAGCTGGGGAACGGGCGGTTCCTGCGCACGCTGTACGAGAAGAGCTGTGCGTACCGGGATCTGCGGCTGTCCGGGTATCCCGGTTCGCTGTCCCGGGACGACCTGGCGACGCTGCGGCTGCCCGACCTGATGCAGGCCTACGGAGAGGTGCTGTCGGGGCGGGGGCCACAGGATCCGTCGGCGCTGTAGGGGCTGTACCGCGGCTCCCCGGGGGCGCGGGGAACCGCGCGAGCGGTCCCCACACCCCCGGCAGGATCCGGACGTCGGTCCTAGGTGGCCAGGACCTCCTCCGGCTCCCCGCTCACCCTCGGTTCGGTCAGCCTCACATCGGCCGTCTGCCGGTGCGCCGGATCCCGCACCTCGCCCACCAGGAGCTCCAGTACGTCCTCCAGGGCTACCAGACCCAGCACCCTGCCGGACGCGTCGGCGACCTGGGCCAGGTGGGTGGCCGCACGGCGCATCACGGTGAGCGCGTCGTCCAGCGGCAGCTCGGCGCGCAGCGTGGCCATGGGGCGCCAGACGGCTTGCGGGACGGCCCGTTCGGAGTCCTCCAGGTCCAGGACGTCCTTCACGTGGACGTACCCCATGAAGGCGCCCTTCTCCGTCGCCGCCACCGGGAAGCGGGAGTAGCCCGTGCGGGCCGTCAGCTCGACGATCTCCCCGGGGGTGACCGACGGAGTCACCGTCACCAGGGACTCGCGCCGCAGCAGGACGTCCGTCACCGGGCGGGAGCCCAGTTCCAGCGCGTCCTCCAGGCGTTCCCGCTCCTCCGGGTCGAGCAGGCCCGCCTGCCCGGAGTCCTCCAGCAGGCGGTTCAGCTGCTCACTGGTGACGACGGCCTCGACCTCGTCCTTGGGCTCGACCCGGAAGAGCCGCAGGATGCCCCGGGCGCAGGCGCCGAGGGCCACGGTGATCGGCCTGCACAGGCGAGCGAAGTAGACCAGGCCCGGACTGAGCCACAGGGCCGCCTTCTCGGGAGCCGCCATCGCGAGGTTCTTCGGCACCATCTCGCCGATCACCAGGTGCAGGAAGACCACACCGGCGAGGGCGAAGACGTAGCCGAGCGGGTGGATCACACCGTCCGGGAGGTGGACCGCCTCGAACAGCGGCTCCAGGAGGTGCGCCACCGTCGGCTCGGCCACCGCGCCGAGCGTCAGGGAGCAGACGGTGATGCCGAACTGCGCGGCCGCCATCATCTGCGGCAGCCGCTCCAGGCCGTACAGCACCTGGCGGGCCCGGGCCGTGCCGAGCGGCTCGATCTGGCTGCGGCGCACGGAGACGAGCGCGAACTCGGCGCCGACGAAGAAGCCGTTGGCGAGCACGAGCAGCGCGGCGAAGACCAGTTGGAGGACGCTCATCGGGCGGCCTCCATGACGTTGAGCGCGGCGGCCGTCCGGACCAGGCGGACCCGTTCGGCGCGGTAGTGGCCGACCTGGCGGACGGACAGCCGCCAGCCGGGCAGTTCGGCCCTGTCGCCGGGGGCCGGGATGCGGCCGAGCAGATCGGCGACCAGGCCGGCGACGGTCTCGTACGGCCCCTCGGGCACGTCGAGTCCTATGCGCTGCAGGATGTCGACCCGGCAGCTGCCGTCGACGTCCCAGGCCGGCCTGCCGTCCTCCGGCGGGGCGGCGGCCAGCTCGGGCACGTCCTTGGCGTCGTGCTCGTCGCGGACCTCGCCGACGAGCTCCTCGACGATGTCCTCCAGGGTGACCACGCCCGCCGTGCCGCCGTACTCGTCCACGACGACCGCGATGGGCTGCTCGCTGCGCAGCCGGGCGAGCAGGGGCTGCACCGGCAGCGTCTCGGGGACGAGCAGTGCCTTGCGGGCGATGCGGCCGACCGGAGTGCGCAGCCGGTCCTGCACGGGGACCGCCAGCGCGTCCTTGAGGTGGGCCATGCCGACGATCTCGTCGATCTTCTCCCGGTACACGGGGAAGCGGGACAGACCGGTGGCCCGGGTCAGGTTGACGACGTCCTCGGCGGTGGCCGAGTCCTGCAGGGCGCTGACCTTCACGCGCGGGGTCATGACGTGCTGCGCGGTCAGGTCGCCCAGGGACAGGGTGCGCACAAACAGGTCGGCCGTGTCCTGCTCCAGGGCGCCGGCCTGGGCCGAGTGCCGGGCCAGGGACACCAGTTCGCCCGGGGTGCGGGCGGAGGCCAGTTCCTCGGTGGGCTCGACGCCGAGGGCGCGCACCAGCCGGTTGGCGACCGTGTTGAGCGCGGCGATCACCGGGCGGAACAGGCGGGAGAAGTGGTGCTGTGGGCCCGCGACGAAGCGCGCCACCTGCAGCGGCCGGGACACCGCCCAGTTCTTGGGCACGAGCTCGCCGATCACCATCTGGATCGCGGAGGCGACCAGCATGCCGACGACCACGGCGACGCCGGAGACGGCACCCGAGGGGATGCCGATCGCCGAGAACGGACCGCGCAGCAGCTCGGCCAGGGCCGGCTCGGCGAGCATGCCGACGACGAGGGAGGTGATGGTGATGCCGAGCTGGGTGCCGGAGAGCTGGAAGGACAGCTCCTTCAGCGACTCCACGACCGTACCGGCGCGCTTGTCGCCCTCGGCGGCGGCCTGCTCGGCGTCCGGGCGTTCGACCGTCACCAGACCGAACTCGGCCGCCACGAAGAAGCCATTGGCGAGGATCAGCAGGAACGCGGCTCCGAGGAGCAGCAGGGGGATGGTCATGCCGCCGCCTCGGAATCTCGGGAGGGGGCGGCGCAGGTACTACAGGACGATCCGTCCATCGCTGGAGGGAGTCACTCCTCGGGTAGCAGGGGGCCTCTGAGGACCGCGGGGGCACATCAGCGGCGGAGGCGTACCTAGAACGCCTCCGCCAACAGATTAATCAAGACATGGCCCTCTACGTCAGATCCGTCGTCGAGTGGGCCTCGGCGAGCGCCCGGAGGGCCCTCGCGTCGGCGATGGCCCGCTGCTTGGCGATGCCCGGCTGGATGCCGAGCGCGGGCAAACTGGTGCCGTCGCTGAGGTTCAGGAACACCCAGGGATCGCCCGGCCGGAGGTTCACCTGGACGATCTCCGCCCAGTCCAGCCGCCGCCTGCTCGCGATGTTCACGACGGTGACGCCGGACTCGTCGGCGACGACCTTCACCCGGGCGAGCTGGGCGAGCACCCAGAAGATCAGCGCCCCGGTGATGACGAAGCTCAGGCGCTCCCCCGGGCCGAGCTGTTCCAGCAGCATCGCGATCCCGGAGATCACCAGGAAGATCACGACGCCGGCGGTGAGCAGGACCGCCCGGGTGTGACCCGGCCGGAAGGTGACGGGCAGGTCGGGAAGCCCGGAAGACTCGGAAAGATCGGACATCTCTCGGCGTACCCCTTACAGGCGGCAGGCGTGGATGGCCGTGGTCAGGATGGCCCGGGCACCGATGTCGTAGAGGTCGTCCATGATCCGCTGCGCCTCCTTGGCGGGGACCATGGCACGGACCGCGACCCAGCCCTCGTTGTGCAGCGGGGAGACGGTCGGCGACTCCAGGCCCGGGGTCAGGGCGACGGCCTTCTCGAGCTGCTCGACGCGGCAGTCGTAGTCCATCATCACGTAGGTCCGGGCGACCAGGACGCCCTGCAGGCGGCGCAGGAACTGCTGGACCTTGGGGTCAGCGGCTTCCTCGCCGTCCGCGCCGGTGCGGCGGATGACGACGGCCTCGGACTTCATGATCGGGTCGCCGAACACCTCCAGGCCCGCGTTGCGCAGCGAGGTGCCGGTCTCGACCACGTCGGCGATGACCTCGGCGACGCCCAGCTCGATGGCGGTCTCGACGGCGCCGTCGAGGTGGACGACGGAGGCGTCGATGCCGCTGTCGGCGAGGTGCTTGGCGACGATGCCCTCGTAGGAGGTGGCGACCGTCTTGCCCTTCAGGTCCGCGATGCCGTTCGCGGTGCCCGGCTTGGAGGCGAAACGGAAGGTGGACCGGGCGAAACCGAGCGGCAGGATCTCCTCGGCGTCGGCAGCGGAGTCGACCAGCAGGTCCCGGCCCGTGATGCCGATGTCGAGGCGGCCGGAGGAGACGTAGATCGCGATGTCGCGGGGGCGGAGGTAGAAGAACTCGACCTCGTTCTCCGGGTCCACGATCCGCAGCTCCTTGGACTCCCGGCGCTGCTGGTAGCCGGCCTCATGCAGCATCTCCGCCGCAGGGCCGGACAGTGAACCCTTGTTGGGGACGGCGATGCGCAGCATGAGGTCGGCTTCCTTTGCGTGAGAGTTCTTGCGGCTCGGTGCGGCGGGCGGTTTACAGGTGGGCGTAGACGTCGTCCAGGGAGATGCCGCGGGCGACCATCATCACCTGGACGTGGTACAGCAGCTGCGAGATCTCCTCGGCGGCCGCCTCCTTGCCCTCGTACTCGGCGGCCATCCAGACCTCGGCGGCCTCCTCGACGACCTTCTTGCCGATGGCATGGACCCCCTTGCCGACCAGCTCAGCGGTGCGGGAGGTGGCGGGATCGCCGTGGACGGCCTTCTGCTGGAGCTCGGTGAAGAGCTCCTCGAACGTCTTCTTGGACATGGTGGGCCCCACCCTACGCGGTGTGCGGGACTCCTCAGTGCCAGGGTTCGGATACTGAGCGGAGTGTGGCCGCGGTCGCGACCGCGGCGGTGACCGCCTCGTGCCCCTTGTCCTCGTTCGAGCCCTCGATGCCGGCCCGGTCCAGGGCCTGCTCCTCGGTGTCACACGTGAGCACGCCGAAGCCGACGGGGACACCGGTCTCGATGGAGACCTGGGTGAGGCCCTGGGTGACTCCCTGGCACACGTAGTCGAAGTGGGGGGTGCCGCCCCGGATGACGACGCCGAGGGCGACCACGGCGTCGTAGCCGCGGCCCGCGAGGACCTTGGCGGCGACCGGCAGCTCAAAGCTGCCGGGGACCCGGATCAGGGTCGGCTCGTCGATCCCCAGTTCGTGCAGGGCGCGCAGAGCGCCGTTCACCAGACCGTCCATCACCTTCTCGTGCCACTGCGCCGCGATGACCGCGACCCTGAGGTCGCTCACGTTGCGTACGGACAGCTCCGGTGCACCCTTGCCGCTCACGTCTCTCCTAAGTGCTCTTCGCTTACTGGTTGCCGCAGGTGGTCGCGGCCGCGGCCGCGGAGGCTGCCACGGCCGGCGTGTCCAGCCAGGGCAGGTCGTGCCCCATCCGGTCCCGCTTGGTGCGCAGGTACCGGAGATTGTGCTCGCCGGCCTCGATCGGCATCGGCTCGCGGCCGCTGACCTTCAGGCCGTGGCGCAGCAGAGCGTCGGTCTTGTCGGGGTTGTTGGTCATCAGGCGGACGCTGCGGACGCCGAGGTCCGCGAGGATCTGCGCCCCGGCGGCGTAGTCGCGGGCGTCGGCGGGCAGACCGAGCTCCAGGTTGGCGTCCAGGGTGTCGTGGCCCTGCTCCTGGAGCTCGTAGGCGCGCAGCTTGGACAGCAGGCCGATGCCGCGCCCCTCGTGTCCGCGCAGGTAGACGACGACTCCGCGGCCCTCCTCCTGGATGCGGTCGAGGGCGGCGTCCAGCTGGGGGCCGCAGTCGCAGCGCAGGGAGCCGAAGACGTCGCCGGTGAGGCATTCGGAGTGGACCCGGACCAGGACGTCCTCGCCGTCACCGATCGCGCCGTGGACGAGGGCGACGTGCTCGACCCCGTCGACGGCGGACCGGTAGCCGTAGGCGGTGAACGTGCCGTGCGAGGTGGGCAGGCGGGTCTCGGCCTCGCGGCGGACGGTGGGCTCGCTGCCGCGGCGGTAGGCGATCAGGTCCTCGATGGAGATGATCGTCAGGCCGTGCTTGCGGGCGAACGGGATCAACTCGGGCAGCCGCAGCATCCGGCCGTCCTCGCCGGCGATCTCCACGATGGCACCGGCCGGGCGCAGGCCCGCGAGCCGGGCGAGGTCCACGGCGGCCTCGGTGTGGCCGTTGCGGGTGAGCACGCCGCCGGGCCGGGCCCGCAGCGGGAAGACGTGGCCGGGGCGGACGAAGTCGGTGTGCTCGGCGGTGCCGTCCGCCAGCAGCTGGAGCGTGGTGGCGCGGTCGGAGGCCGAGATGCCGGTGCTGACACCGTGGGCGGCGGAGGCGTCCACGGAGACGGTGAACGCCGTCTTCATCGACTCGGTGTTGTCCTCGACCATCTGCGGCAGCCGCAGCCGGTCGAGTTCCTCGCCCTCCATGGGGGCGCAGATGAGTCCCCGGCACTCGCTCATCATGAAGGCGACGATCTCGGGGGTCGCCTTCTCGGCGGCGATGACGAGGTCACCCTCGTTCTCCCGGTCCTCGTCGTCGACGACCACGACCGGGCGTCCGGCCGCGATGTCGGCGATGGCCTGCTCGACCGGGTCGAGCTCGAAGTCCTCGATGTCGTGCGTGCTGTAGAGGGCGGGTGCCGTGGTCATGCCGGGGCTCCTTCCAGAACCGGCTGCGCGGTCCGGCGGGAGCGCAGCCACCAGTCGCGCATGCCCCACAGGACGAGCGCGCCGTAGATGACGTAGACGAATCCGGAGAAGGCGTAGCCATTGGTGAAGTTGAGGGGCACGCCGACGAGGTCGACGAGCAGCCAGGCGAACCAGAACTCGACCATGCCCTTGGCCTGGGCGTACATGGCGACGATGGTGCCCACGAAGATGTAGGCGTCGGGCCAGGGGTCCCAGGACAGGCTCGGGTGGGCCTTGAAGAGCAGGGCCACCGCGACCGTGCCGGCCGCGGCGGCGGCGAGCATCGCCGCGCGCTCGGTCCAGGTGGCGAACCGGGGGATGATGTGGCCGTCCTCGGACCGGCCCCTCGTGCGCTGCCACTGCCACCAGCCGTACAGTGCGACGGCCATGACGACGGCCTGCTTGCCGGCGCTGCCGGTCAGATGGCCGTAGAAGGCCGCGAAGAGGACGAGGCCGGACAGGAACTGCACGGGCCAGGTCAGCAGGGAGCGGCGCCAGCCGAGGGCGAGGGTGATCAGGCCGAGGATGTTGCCGACCATGTCCGACCAGATGATGTGCTGGCCGAAGAGGGTGAAGGCCTCGGAGTTCATCCAGTTCACTTGGCGGCTCCCTGCGCACGGTCGCCGAGGAGCCGCTCGACGTACTTGGCGATGACGTCGACCTCGAGGTTGACCGGGTCGCCGGCCTGCTTCACGCCGAGCGTGGTCAGGGCGAGGGTGGTCGGGATGAGGCTGACCGTGAAGTAGTCGGGGCCGGCCTCCACGACGGTGAGGCTGATGCCGTCGACGGTGACGGAGCCCTTCTCCACGACGTAGCGGGCGAGGTCCGCGGGGAGCGAGACCTTCACGATCTCCCAGTTCTCGGAGGGCTTGCGCTCCAGCACCTGCCCGGTGCCGTCGACGTGGCCCTGCACGATGTGCCCGCCGAGGCGCGCGCCCACGGCGGTGGGGCGCTCGAGGTTGACGCGGGAGCCGACGGCGAGCGCGCCCAGGCTGGAGCGGTTCAGGGTCTCGGCCATGACGTCGGCGGTGAACTCGTCGCCCTCGTGCTCGACGACGGTGAGACAGACCCCGTTCACGGCGATGGAGTCGCCGTGCTGCGCGCCCTCGGTCACGACGGGGCCGCGGAGCCTGAAGCGGGAGGCGTCGCCGAGATTCTCGACGGCGGTGACCTCACCCAGCTCTTCGACGATTCCGGTGAACACTTCCCGGGTCCTCCTGCCTCATTCGGGCACGGACTCCGGGGCCTGTCGATGACGACAGAATCTACGGGTGAGCACTACCGTGAGCTCAGCCGACGCCGAAGAGGACCCGTCCACACACGGACGAGCCCAGATACGGCGGCGCGCACACGAACATGCCCGCCCGCCGCGCACTGCCTCCCATCCGGACTTTAACCGTCGGTCCAGGAATTTCACCTGGTCAACCGGCCGCTGGAAGCGACCGGGTCGCGGACTGTAACCGCCGGTTCGGACTTTCACCGACCCCGGAGTGCGCTGCTTCTGGTACAGGGCCAGTGTGCCACGGCCGGCACTGCTCCATGCGGGTGAATGGTGTGGGTTGGCTCACAGCCCGGATCACTGGACTTCCCTGACGGTCAATTAGTCCGGACCATTGACCTCACTGGTCTAGTCCTCTTAGTGTGCGGGCGGGCCCGGTGGCGGTGACGACGGCCCTTGCCCGCCGCCGGGTCGTCAGCGAGGCGTTCGCCGGACGATGTCACATTTCCGGAGGCTGTTCGGTCTCTCTTGACGAAGGGCATTCCGACCGGGGGTGCCCCGGTGTCCGGAGGGACGGAAACAGCATGACCACGATCCTGGTGACCGGCGGAACCGGCACGCTCGGACGGCTCGTCACCGAGCGGCTGCGGGCGGACGGGCACGAGGTGCGGGTGCTCAGCCGGCACAGCCGGCCGTACGCGGTCGACCTGCGCGAGGGCGGGGCCGCACTGGAGACGGCACTCGCGGGCGTGGAGACCGTCGTGCACTGCGCGAGCAGTCCCCGGGGCGGGGACGAGCGGGCCGCGGAGAACCTGATCACGGCGGCGCGGCGGGCCGGGGTGGGGCATCTGGTGTACATCTCCATCGTGGGCGTCGACCGGGTGCCGCTCGGCTACTACCGGACCAAGCTCGCGGTGGAGCGGCGGATCGAGGAGTCGGGGCTCCGCTGGACCGTGCTGCGGGCCACACAGTTCCACGACCTGCTGGTGACACTGCTCCAGAACCTGACCGGGCCGCCCGTGGCGCTGCTGCCGGCCGGAGTGCCGGACCAGCCGGTGGAGGTGGCCGAAGTGGCCGACCGCCTGGCCGAGTTGGCCGTCGCGGCGCCGGCCGGACGGGTGCCGGACATGGGCGGTCCGGAGGTGCGGTCGTTCGACTCTCTGGCCCGCGCCTACCTCCGGGCGACGGGACGGCGCCGGGCGGTGGTCGGCATGCCCCTGCCCGGGAAGACGTACCGCGCCTTTCGCGCGGGCGGCCACCTGGCACCGGAGCAGGCGGTGGGCAAGGGCAGCTTCGAGGAGTACCTGGAGAGGCGGTTCGGGAGCTGACGGGCCTCGCGGTCGCACCGCACTCGGCGGCCGGTCGCCCATCACCCGCATGAGCGACCTCGCGGGTCAGTGCACCTGGCGCTCGGCCGGTGCGAACAGCTCGTCCTGCGCCCTGTCCCTGGCCGTCAGCAGGGCTCCGCGCAGGACGGCGGCTCCGCCGAGGCTGCCGGCCCGTACCTCGGTGGACAGCGGTGACATACGGCGGATCCGCTCCTCCACGCGCGCGGCGAGCACCTCTCCCCCGGCCTGGCCGACCTCTCCCCCGAGGACCACACAGCCGGGGTCGAGGATGGCGACCACGGAGGCGGCGCCGACGGCGATCCGGTCGGCGAGGGCGTCCAGGAAGCGGTCGGCGGGGTCGGCTCCGGCGGCGGGCCCCGTTCCCGCACCGGGGGCGGCAGCCACCCGCGCCACCGCCCGCCGCACCACCCCGGCGGCCCCCGGGCCGTCCATCGCGCCCTCCGCCGGCAGGCCGAACTCCCTTGCCAGGGCCCCGATCGCGGCCGCGCCGGTCAGCGAGTGGAAGCCTCCGTCGCAGTCCTTCGCCGAGGGCAGCGAGGTCGTCCCCGGGACCGGCAGGAAGCCGATCTCGCCCGTGCCGCCGGAGGCGCCGCGGCGCAGGGCGCCGTCCAGGACGACCGCCGCGCCGACGCCGTGGCCCAGCCACAGCAGCACGAAGGTGTCCCGGTCGTGCGCGGCGCCCTCGCGCTGCTCGGCCAGGGCGGCCAGGTTGGTCTCGTTCTCCACCGTCACCCGGGCCTCGGGCAGCCGTTCCTGCAGGGCCGCGGCCAGCCGCCGGTGCCAGGCGGGCAGCCCGCCGGAGTCGCGGAGGTCGCCGGTGGCGGGGTCGATGAGACCGGGTGCCCCGATGCCGACCGTGTGCAGCCGGTCGGCGCCGGCCTCCTTCACGGTGCGCTCCACCGCCGCCACCGCCCGCTCCACGGCGGGCCCGGTCCCGGTGTCCCCGCCGATCGGCACGGACGCCTCGGCCAGCACCCGGCCCACGAGGTCGGACACCAGCACGAGGACGCCCTCGGTACGGACGTCCAGCGCGGCCAGCTGGGCGCGGTCGGCGACGATGCCGTACAGCCGGGCGTTCGGGCCCCGGCGCAGCTCGCCGGACTCCCCGACGACCGTGATCAGGCCGGAGGCGGTGAGCCGTTCGACGAGGTCCGCGACCGTGGGCCGGGACAGTCCGGTCAGCTGCTTCAACTGCCCCGCCGTCAGCGGGCCTTCCTGCTGCAGCAGCCGCAGGGCGAGCCGGTCGTTGAGGGCCCGGGCGGTGCTCGGTGATGCGGGCATGACGGGCATCCTCCCAGACGCGGGCCGCCGCGAAACCGCCTATCTATCAGGCAGGGTCCCTGATAGTTTACGGCGGGACAGCGGGGGCGCGGTGGGGACTCCCCGGGGAGGGTTGGAAACATGGGTGACGTGGCCTGCACGCCCGAGGAAGTCCGGCGCGCCCGCTACGCCGTGGCGGCGGTGTTCGCCGTGCACGGCGCGGTGACCGGGTCCTTCGCGACCCGCGTGCCGTGGATCCAGGACCACGCCTCGCTGAGCGCGGGGCAGCTCGGGTTCGCGCTGGCGTTCACGGCGTTCGGCGCCTCGTGCGCGATGCCGCTGGCGGGCCGGATCAGTCACCGTTTCGGCAGCCGTACGGCCCTGCGGGGGCTGATCGCGCTGTGGACGCTGTCCCTGGTCCTGCCGTCCCTCGCGCCGAACCTGTACACGCTGTGCCTGGCGATGTTCGCCTACGGCGCGACCGCGGGCATGGCCGACGTGGCGATGAACGCGCTGGGTGTCGAGGTGGAGCGGCTGCTCGGCAAGTCGATCATGTCCGGCCTGCACGGCATGTGGAGCGCGGGCGCGCTCATCGGCTCGGCCGCGGGCACGCTCGCCGCGCACCTGGGCTCGGACGCGCGCCTGCACTTCGCGCTCGCCGCCGCCGCCCTCACCCTGCTCGGCGTGCCGGCCTGCTCCTGGGTGCTGGACGTGCAGCCCGCCGAGGACGAGGAGCCGCCGCCGCGGTTCGCGCTGCCGCCCCGCTCGGCCCTGCTGATCGGCGCCGTCGGCTTCTGCGCGGTGTTCGCGGAGGGCGCGAGCCTGGACTGGTCGGCGGTGTTCCTGCGGGACCGGCTGGACACCTCGGCCGGTCTGGCCGCCGCGTCGACGACCGGTTTCATGCTGACCATGGCGGTGGCCCGGATCGCCGGTGACGCCGTGGTGAACCGCTTCGGCGCGGTCCGCACCGTCCGGGCCGGCGGTGTACTGGCCGGTCTGGGCGGCCTGCTGATCGTCCTCGCGGGGCACCCGGCGGTGGCGATGACCGGGTTCGCGCTGATGGGGCTCGGCATCGCGGTGGTCGTGCCGCTGTGCTTCGCGGCGGCCGGGCACGCGGGCCCCAACCCCAGTCAGGCCATCGCGGGCGTCGCGACCATCACCTACACCTCGGGGCTGATCGCGCCCGGCCTGATCGGCGGGGTGGCCCAGGCGACGAGCCTGATGGTGTCGTTCTGCGTGGTGACCGTGCTGGCGTGCGGGCTCGCCGTGTTCGCGGGCGTGCTGCGCACCGCCGAGCGCGGCGGCCGGACCCGGGTCAGTCCGCAGGCCGCAGCAGTTCCCGACCCGCGGCCCTGAAGGCGTCGCTCCACGGCGCGGGGCGCAGCGTGGTCGCGTCCAGCCGGACCAGCACCCGGGTGCCCTGCGCGTAGGTCCGCGTCCCGTCGGCCGAGCAGAGGCGGAAGCCGTAGGTGAGGCCGGTGGTGCCGAGCCGCTCCAGCCACAGGTGGACGGCGTAGGTGCCGGGGCTGGTGACCGGTGCCTCGTAGCCGATGCGCAGTTCCCTGACCGCGTTGCAGGCGTCGCCGGCCGCCTGCCAGTCGCCGTCGAAGCGGACTCCGTGCTCGTTCCACAGCTCCGTCCAGGCGCGCTCCACCAGCAGCGGGTAGCGGGCGTTGTGGAGCAGCCCGAGCGCATCCAGGTCGTCGAAGTGGACGGTGACGGGGATCAGCCGGCCGTAGGAGACGGCGGGGGCGGTCGGGGCTTCGGCGGTCACGGGAGGGGCTCCTGAACGACGGGTACGGGGCGGTGGGGACACCCCATACTAAGCGACCGCTCAGGAGCCCCGGTCGGGAAGCCCCCTGGTCAGGGCCTCTCAGCCCGCAATCGAGTCCAGCTGCTCGGAGGCGGGCCGCAGCGCCCACAGGTCACCGCCGGGGGGCGTCTGGAGGCTCGGCACGGCCGCCTTGGCCGCCGGGTCGCCCGCGTCCGCCGCCGCGTGCACGACGTCGCTCGCGGCATAGCGATGGAACTCCAGCTCGGGATGCGGCCACGCGGCGCTGCCGGTCGCGGCCGGCAGCAGGTAGTCCACCGCCCTGAACAGGCTCTGGCCGTCCGGCCCCCGATAGGCCCACAGGTTCACGCCGACATGTCTGCCGATGGCCGCGAGCCGGGTGTAGGCGACCAGGTCGAAGGTCGAGTAGTGCCAGCTGCGCGTGCGGGCGAGCTCCTGCGGCTGGCTGCCGTCGGCCGCGATCTGCGGGGCGATCCGTCTGCTCCGCGCGTCGAGCACGGTCCGCCGGGCGAGGGCCGTGTCGCCCGTGGCGTAGGCGAGGGCGGCGAGCTGCATGTCGTAGAAGGTGCCGTGGTTGTTGGCGGCCGCTCCCTCCTGCCTGCCGAAGTCGCTGTTCTTCAGCCAGCCGAGGAAGTCGGCGTTCCACCTGCCCATCGCCGTGCGGTCCTCGGCACTCCAGCCGGGGGCGCCGGCGGCGAGGATCGCCTGGGCGTCGAGCACGCTCGTGTACGACTGCGAGAAGTCGATGATGCCGATCGCCCGGCCGTCGTACTTGCACGGGATGAACTGCGCGTGGTCCAGGTCGGGATTCATCCGGGTGGCCGGGTCGAGGAACCAGGTGCGCAGGATCTGCCCGGCCTTCTCGGCGTAGCTCCGCTTTCCGGTGTAGTACCAGGCGAGCGAGAGGTCGTAGGTCGAGTCGAAGACCTTCTCGGCGTCCTGCCGGTCCGTGCCGCTGTCGACCTCGGGATTGCGTTGGCCGTCACGCTGGACGTACGGGCAGCCCCAGGGGTTGTCGGCGGTGGGGGTCGTGGTGGGCCACCAGTAGGGCGCCTGACTGAGGTACTCGTGGACGTCACCCCCGGGGGCGGGCTTCGGCTTGTCGACCACCGTCCAGGGGCCCCGGTCCAGCCAGGCGTCCGCCCGGGTGGTCAAGTCCTCCACCGCACGCCGGAGTTCGGGGTCGCGGTGCAGACGGCCCCGGGCCTCCTGGAGGCGGGTGCCGTCGAGGACGGCCGTCCGGGGGACCTTGGGCGCGGCGTGGGCGGAGGGGACGAGCACGGCCGAGAAGCTCACCACCGCGGCCAGCAGCATGGCCGCACGGGATCTTCCACTCATCGGGTACTCCGATCATCGCGAGTCAAGTATGTGAACGTAGTTCATGAGTAGGACCGTGTGAGCGTAGAGCGGCCAGGTACCCGTGACAATGGTTCGGACCGTCTTCACGTACAGAGAAAGCGAAACCCCACCATGGACCTCGGCGTGCGCTGGAAACTGCACGGTGACGGGCGCACGCCCGCGCCCGGAGCGGTGGTACGCCCCGACGAACGGCTGTCCTGGCCGCGCACGGTGGGCCTGGGCGCCCAGCACGTCGTGGCGATGTTCGGGGCCTCCTTCGTGGCCCCGGTGCTCATGGGCCTGGACCCCAACCTGGCGATCATGATGTCGGGTGTGGCGACCATGATCTTCCTGCTCGCCACCCGCGGCCGGGTGCCCAGCTATCTGGGCTGCTCGCTGTCGTTCGTGGGCGTGACCGCCGTCATCCGCGCGCAGGGCGGTACGAGCGCCACCGTGACCGGCGCGGTCCTCGTGGTCGGTGTCGTGCTGTTCCTGGTGGGTCTCGCGGTGCAGCGGTTCGGGGCGCGGATCATCCACGCGGTCATGCCGCCGATCGTCACGGGCGCGGTCGTCATGCTGATCGGCTTCAACCTGGCCCCGGTGACCGCCTCCACCTACTGGCCGCAGGACCAGTGGACGGCCTTGCTGGTGATGCTCTTCACCGGTCTGGCCGTCGTCTGTCTGCGTGGATTCTGGTCCCGCATCGCGATCTTCCTCGGTCTGGTCTTCGGCTACGGCATCTCCTGGGCGTTCGACCGCATCTTCGGGCAGATCCACTCCCTGAGCCCCAGCGGCAAGGTCACCGACCACTGGCGTCTGGACCTCTCCGGCGTCTCGAAGGCCGAGTGGATCGGGCTGCCCTCCTTCCACGGACCGTCCTTCCAGTGGTCGGCGATCCTGGTGGCGCTGCCCGTCGTCATCGCGCTCGTCGCGGAGAACGCCGGGCACGTCAAGGCGGTCGGCGAGATGACCCGCACCCACCTGGACGACCAGCTCGGTACGGCGATCTCGGCCGACGGCGTCGCCTCCGTGCTGTCCACCGCGGTCGGCGGTCCGCCCAACACCACGTACTCCGAGAACATCGGCGTGATGGCCGCGACGCGCGTCTACTCGACGGCCGCCTACTGGGCCGCCGCCTGCTTCGCGCTGCTCTTCGGCGTCTGCCCGAAGTTCGGCGCCGTCGTGGCCGCGATCCCGGGCGGGGTGCTCGGCGGCATCACCGTCATCCTCTACGGCATGATCGGCCTGCTCGGCGCCCAGATCTGGACCAGCGCCAGGGTCGACCTGCGCAACCCGCTGAACCTGGTTCCGGCCGCCGCGGGCATCATCATCGGCGTCGGCAACGTCTCCATGAAGTTCGGCGAGCACTTCACCCTGAGCGGCATCGCGCTCGGCACCCTGGTCGTCATCACCGGCTACCACGCCCTGGGCGCCTTCGCGCCGGCCCATCTCAAGCCGCAGGAGCCGCTGCTGGACGAGGGCACCTCCACCTACGACGAGGGAGAGGGTCAGCGCGCCGGCTCGTAGGCGTACGCCGGAGTGAACGTCCCGGCCGCGCCCCGGCAGCCGTCGGACTCCCCCGGCAGCTTCACCCACAGGTAGGCGTCGATCCGGGCCTCGCCCGTGGTCAGGGTCGGCGCCCGGCCGATCCTCCGCCCCGCCGGGTCGCACCACCGGCCGTCGGGCGGGGCGACGGCACGCCTGCGCTCGGCCAGGCGCCGGGCACGTAAGCCTGACACCGTGCTGCTCCCCCCTCTTGCCCACCGCCCGGCGTTCCCCCGTTCCGGCGAAGCGACGGACCGGTCGGCACGCGGGGCAGCCCAGGGCTGGGACCCTTCCCCCATGGCGCAGTTGGAACACTTCACCACGCCCGTCGACACCGTGCTCGCCCGGATGCGCGCCCTCGACGCGGAACTGCCCGAACGGGACGGGGTCGCCGTGTTCAACCGCGTCTACCTGGCCGTCACCGAGGAGGTCGACCAGTGCCTGGACGCCGGGGGGTTCCGGGACCGGCGGGCGGCGACGGCGCTGGACGTGCGGTTCGCGGAGCGGTATCTGACGGCGGTCGACGCGGTGGACCGGGGCCGCCGCCCGCCGGCCTGCTGGCGGCCCCTGTTCCAGTTCCGCCGCCATCCCGGCGTACGGCCGCTGCAGTTCGCGCTGGCGGGCATCAACGCGCACATCGGCCACGATCTGGCGCTCGCCGTGGTGGACGCCTGTCGTACGCTCGGCTGCGAACCGGCCGAGCTGGAGGACGAGTTCGACCGTGTGGGCGATCTCCTCGCCTCGCTGGAGGAGCGCATCCGCGAGGATCTGATGCCGGGCCCCGACCTGCTGCAGATCGCCGACCCGGTCACCCATCTGCTGGGCTCCTGGAGCCTGGAGCGGGCCCGGGACGCGACGTGGGCGGCCGCGCGTGCGCTGTGGGCGCTGCGGCACTGCGAGGACGTCGCCGAGGAGTTCACCGAGCGCCTGGACGCAGCGGTCGGCTTCGCGGGCCGCATGCTGCTCACGCCGTGCGGCGACTGAACCGGGCCGTTCAGGCCAAACTCCGCCGGGCCTGCCGGCACTCCGCCGCGATCTCTGTACGTTGAACCGGCAACCGATCGCGAAGGAGTTTCACGGCACATGGCTACTCGGCTCGGACTCGGCCTCCCGCAGAATCGGCAGTACGACCTCGGCAGGGACGTGCCCGACGTGGCACGCACGGCCGAGACCATCGGATACGACAGTCTGTGGGTGTACGAGCGCGCCCTCTTCCCGGAGCCCGCCACCCAGGGCCTCTACGGCATCGAGGGGCTGCCCTGGCCCGACAGCTACCGCGGGGTCGCCGAGCCGCTGGTCACCCTCACCCTCGCGGCCGCCGTCACCGAACGCGTCCGGCTGGGCTCCAGCGTGCTGGTGGCGCCGCTGCACGTGCCCTTCCAGCTCGCCAAGGCCCTCGCCACGCTGGACGCGGCGAGCGGGGGGCGGGTGCTCGCCGGTTTCGGCACCGGCTGGTCCCACGACGAGTACGCGGCGGCGGGCGTACGCCCCTTCGAGGAGCGCGGCCGGGTACTGGACGAGCTGATCGACGTGTGCCGGGCGGTGTGGGGCCCGGACCCCGTGGTGCACGACGGCCGGGTCACCCGGATCGCCTCGGCCGCGGTCGGCCCCAAGCCCGCCCGCCCGATCCCGATCCTGCTGGCCGCGAGCGGCAAGCGGGCGCAGCGGCGCCTGGTCGACCACGCCGACGGCTGGCTGCCCGTGGGCATGGGCGTCGAGCAGATCGCCGCCCAGTGGGCCGAGCTGCAGGACCTGGCCGCCGAGCGGGGCCGCCAGCAGTCGATCCAGACCGTCCTGCGCACGAACGCGGTGTACTCGGCCAAGCCGTACGACGGCGACGACCGCCGGCCGTTCCAGGGCAGCGCCGAACAGATCGTCGAGGACCTGGTCAGGCACGCGGAACTGGGCCTGGACGAGATCCTGGTCGACCTGCAGACCACTGTGCGCGACGCCCAGGAACTCAAGGACGTCGCCGCGGAGGTCTACGAGAAGGCGCGGGCGGCCGGAGTCTGAGGCCGGCCGCCCGCGCCTCGGTCCCTGTCCCGGTCAGTCCTCGGGAAGCTCCACCGGCGCGATCTCGTCGTAGCGGTCGCCCGGGCCGGGGTTGGCCGGGTCGGTCGCGCCGCCGAGGTGGTGCATGACGCCCCAGACCGCGTTCAGCGCGGTCTGGATCGCGCCCTCGGCCCAGCCGGCCGTCCAGGAGATGTCGTCGCCGGCGAGGAAGATGCCCCGCTTGTCCTCGGGCAGCCGGTCCTGCATGAAGTGCGTGAACAGGCGCCGCTGGTAGCGGTAGTGGCCCGGCAGGTTGGCCTTGAACGCGCCCATGAAGTAGGGCTCGTTCTCCCAGGAGACGGTCACCGGGTTGCCGATGATGTGCTTCCGGATGTCGACCTTCGGGTAGATCTCGCCGAGTGACTTCAGCATGACCTCCATCCGCTCGTTCGCGGACAGCGGCAGCCACTTCAGGCTGTCGTCGCACCAGGTGTAGGACAGGCAGATCACGGCCGGCTTGTCCGGGCCGTCGTCCAGCAGGTAGGTGCCGCGGGTCATGCGGTCGGTGAGCGTCATCGACATGACGTCCCGGCCCGTCGGGTTTCCCCTGTCGTCGACGGCCTTGTCCAGCCAGAAAGGCCGGTCGACCGGGACGAAGAGCTTCGAGGACTCCATGTAGTGGGTGCGCTCGATCGCCGTCCAGTGGTCGATCGGGAACAGCGAGTCGTCGCAGGCGATCTTGGACAGCAGCATCCAGGACTGGGCGGTGAAGACGGCCGCCTGGAAGGTGCGGATGTCGCCGTTCGCGTCCGTCACGGTGATCTGGTTGCCCGCGGTGCGGTGCAGCCGGGTCACGGCAGGCTTGGGCTCGCCGTCCACGTGCAGGGTCTTCAGCGAGGTGCCGTACGGCCAGTGGACGATCTTCTCCGGCTCGCGCTCCCACAGGCGCAGCGGCAGCTGCTGGGAGCCGCCGACGATGCCGCGGTGGTGGTCGTCGGCCTCGGTGTAGACGACGCGCAGGATCTCCAGGATGGAGTTCGGGAAGTCGGTGTCCCAGCCGCCGGTGCCGAAGCCGACCTGGCCGAAGATCTCGCGGTGCCGGAAGGACTTGAAGGCCTCGGAGTCGCAGAGGAAGCCGTAGAAGGTCTGGTTGTCGAGCTTCTCGACGAGCTTCGCCCAGATCTCTCGGATGCGCGGGACGTCCCGCTCGCGCATCGCGCGGTTCATGTCGGAGAAGTCGGCGCCCTCTTCCAGGCACTTGTTCCAGGCGTCGGCGACGTCCCGGTACACCTGGGGCAGGTCGTCGATCGTCTCGGCGTAGTGCGACTCGCCCTTGAGGTCGACCACGGTGGAGGGGGTGGCCTCGGCGAGCGGGTTCGGGAAGGACCTGGTCTCCAGACCGACCATGTCGATGTAGTGCTGCAGGGCGGTGGAGGACGGCGGGAAGCGCATCGCGCCCAGCTCGCAGTTGAGCTCGTCGTCGCAGCCCTCGAAGCCGACGGTGCGCAGCCGGCCGCCGAGCTGGTCGGCCTCGTAGACGACGGGCTTGAGGCCCATCTTCATCAGCTCGTAGGCGGCCACGATGCCGGACAGACCGCCCCCGATGACCGCGACCTCGGTGCCGTGCTCGGTCGCCGGTATCTGGCCGAGACCCGCCGGGTGGGCGAGGAAGTCGTCGTATGCGTACGGGAAGTCCGGGCCGAACATGGTGATCGGCGGCTGCTGCTCGTCTGCGTGCTCGACGGCGTTGGGCACCGTGGACGTCATGGGGTACGGACTCCTTGCGCGGGGGTGGTTCGGGGGAAGGCGTTGAGGGGGGTCAGACCAGGGACCCGTACAGACCGGGGCGGCGGTCCTTCAGGTACGGGTTCGCCTCGCGGGAGGCGGCCAGGAAGGCCGGGTCGACATCGGCGATCACCAGCTCCTCGCCGCGGCCGGCACGGGTGCGGGCGATGCCGTCGGGTCCGGCGAGGGCGGAGAGTCCGAAGAACTCGAACTCGCCCTCCGGACCGACCCGGTTGACGTACGCGACGTACATCTGGTTCTCCCAGGCGCGCACCGGCACCATGGACTCGGCGACGAACTGGAACGGGTGCATGTTCGCCGTCGGCACGACGAGCAGGTCGGTGCCGGCCAGGGCGTGGGCGCGCGCGTTCTCCGGGAACTCGACGTCGTAGCAGATCATGATGCCGACGGTCAGGCCGCCCAGCCGGGCCTGGACGAGCGACTGCTCGCCCGGGGTGAAGTGGTCGCGCTCGGCGCAGCCGAAGAGGTGGGTCTTGCGGTAGTTCGCGAGCCGGGTGCCGTCGGCGGAGATCAGCTGGGCGGAGTTGTACACGGTCTCGCCGTCGCGCTCCGGGTAGCCGTAGGTGATCGCGATACCGTGCCGGGTGGCGGTCTCGGCGATCGCGTCGGCGGAGTCGCCGTCGGCGGGCTCGGCGAGGCGGGCGATGTCGTCGCCGATCGCGTACCCGGTCAGGAACATCTCCGGCGCGGCCAGCAGCGCGGCCCCCGCGGCGGCGGCGCGGCCCGCGGCCGCGTCGAGGACCTTGAGGTTCTCGGCGACGGAGCCGGGACGGCCGGAGCTCTGGAGCAGGGCGGTGCGCATGCGGGTCCTCACCGGAAAGGGACGATTCGGGGATTGCTTAGAAGGTACGGTCGGCGCGCTCGGCAGGACAAGAAGGAGCCGTTGCGCGCCGGTGCGCTGATCGTTGCGTGGGTCGGGGGTCGGACGGCGATTCGTTGCGCGGCCTCGCCGGCGGTTCCGCTCCTCCCTGGGACGCAGGTCACGGCTGGAGGTCCCCGCCGGACGGCGGAGGCGGGACGACGTCTGCGGGGGGATGTGCCGAAGGCGCGGCGCCGGAAGAGTGGTGTGCGTTCAGTTCACGCGCTTGACCTGCGGAAAGGACCGTCATGGAGCGTCGCACGAAGATCGCCGCCGTCACTCTGGCCACCGCCCTGCTGATCACCGCCGGGACGGCGGGCGCGGCGATGGCATCGGGGGCCGGGGCCCGGCACCCCCAGCGCGAGGCAGCCGCGCTCACCGGCACGGCCAAGCTGTACCGGTCGGCCGGGGACGACATCACCTTCTCCTTCGACGCGCATCTGAAGGACGACACCGACCCGCTGAAGGCCACCGGGACCTTCGAGTGGAGCCACTACCTGCACGGCAAGGGCGCCTGGGCCAAGGCCGAGGTGGACTGCCTGGTCACCGGCGGGAAGGTCGCCGTCGTCTCCGGTGTGATCACGGCCTCGGACCTGCCGGGAGCGAAGGGCAGGCGGGTCGGCGTCACGGTCCACGACCTCGGCCGGCACGACCGGCTGGGCTACAGCTGGGCCGGGGTCGGCAGCCCCACGGACACCAAGGACCTGCCCCCGTGCGTGTCGTCGGCGCCCTTCGAGAAGGTGAGGCAGGGCACCGGCGACTTCACGGTCGTGCCCTGGCGGCCGGCGCTGTGAGCCCTGCCTGCCCGGCGGCTACAGCTCCTTCAGCCGCCGCATGATCTCCCGCAGCAGCTCGGGGTCGGCTGCCGGGCCCGCGACCGCGAGGCGGCGGGGCTCGTCGATGCGGACCAGTCCGGCCTCGGCCAGGTCGCCGAGCAGGACGCGCAGGACGGTCAGCGGCAGGTCGGCGTCGGCCGCCAGCTCGACGGCGGGCCGCGGGCCGCGGCGGACCAGTTCGAGCAGACGGACGCGGGCATGGTCGAGGGCCGGTTCGGCCCCGCCGTCCGGCTCCAGCGCGGTGACCGGGGACATCAGGTCGATGGGGTGCCGTTCCGAGGGGCGGGTACGGCCCCGGGTCACGGTGTAGGGGCGCACCATCGACCCGGTCTCGTCCTCGTACCAGTGCTCGTCGCTCACCGCGGGGTCAGGAGGTCGAGCGGGTGGCGGCGTCCAGGTGGCGGCCGAGGCGGCGGACGAGCAGGGCCATCTCGTGGGCGAGCTGTCCGACGTCGGTGCGTGCCTCGCTGAGCACGGCGAGTCGGCTGCCGTGCCCGGCCGGGGTGATGAAGAGGTAGGCGTCCTCCAGCATGACCATGGTCTGCCGCACCTCTCCCGCCGCGAACCGCTCCCCCGCCGAGCGGGCCAGTCCGTGGAACCCGGAGCAGACGGCGGCCAGGTGCTCGATGTCCCGCCGGCGCATGCCGTCGGAGCTGCTCAGCGGGAGGCCGTCGGCGGTGAGCAGCACGGCCTGGCGGACGTGTTCGGTGCGGGCCACGAGGTCGTCGAGCAGCCAGCCGAGGTCCGTGCCGGGCGCCCCGGCGGGCGCTGCGGGGTTCTCGGGGTTCTGGTCGTCACCGTGCATCGTCGGTGTCCGTCCCTTCGTCGGCTCGGGTGGTCGCGTCGTCGGGCGCGGCGGTCGGGTCGCCGGCTTCTGCGGGCAGGCCCTTGCGGCCGCGGTCCAGGCCGCGCTGGAAGGCGCCGAAGATCGCCCGCATCTCGTCGGGGTCGATCTCGCGCCCGGGGGCGGCGGCACGGGGTGGCGGATCGTCGCGCAGCTCGTGGACGAGGGCGGCCTGGCGGGTGCGGGTGGGCAGGGCGGGAGTGGTCTCGGTTCGGGAGTGCGCGGCGGTGTCCCGCGGGGAAGGCCCGGGTGCGGTGGCCGGAGGGGGTGTGGACCGCCTCCGGGTGGGCAGTTCCAGCACCGGCGCCGCCGCCTCGACCGGCCTCGGCGGCTCCGCGGCCGGCTCCCGCCCGTCGGCCGCGGCGGCCGGCGCCCCCGCCGGCTCCACCTCGGCCAGCACCCCTTCGGGCAGCAGCACCACCGCGGTCGTCCCCCCGTACGGCGAGTCCCGCAGGCTCACCTCGACGCCGTGCCGGGCGGCGAGGCGGCCGACGACGTACAGGCCGAGCCGGTCGTGCCGGGTGGGGTCGAAGGCGTCGGGGTCGGTGAGGGTGCGGTGGGCCTGTGCGCGCTGCTCGGCGTCGAGGCCGAGGCCTCGGTCGTCGATCTCCAGGACGAAGCCGCTTCCCACCCGCCCCGGGCGCAGCGTGACCTGGGTGTGCGGCGGCGAGAACACCGTGGCGTTCTCCAGCAGCTCGGCGAGGAGATGCGCGACGTCGGCGACCGCGTCCGCCGCGACGCCGACCTCGGGCATCGGCGGGACCACCACGCGGGTGTAGTCCTCGATCTCGCTCACCGCGGAGGCGACGACGTCCGCGACCGGCACCGGCCTGCGCCAGCGGCGGCCGGGGGCCGCGCCGGAGAGGATGATCAGGCTCTCCGCGTGCCGGCGCATGCGGGTCGTCAGGTGGTCGATGCGGAACAGCTGGCGCAGCACCTCCGGGTCGTCGGTGCGCCGTTCCAGCGTGTCGACGAGCTTCAGCTGCCGGTGCACCAGGGCCTGGTTGCGGCGCGCGATGTTGAGCAGCACCGCGAACAGGCCCCGGCGCAGCATGGCCTGCCTGACGGCGGCCTCGACGGCGGCGAGCCGCGCGGTGTTGAAGGACCGGCCGACCTGTCCGATCTCGTCGTCCCTGACCTCGTCGGCGGCGAGCGGCGGCGCCTCGGCGAGTGCGTCCACCTCCGCACCGGCGCTCAACCTCCGCATGACGTCCGGTAGTTGCCGGGTGCTGAGCACGTCGGCGGCGTCCCGCAGGGTCTCCAGCCTGCGCGAGATGCGCCGCGCGCCGCGCACCGCGAGCCACAGGGACAGCGCGACGGCGGCCAGCCCGACCGCACCGACGACGGCGGCCTTGGTCAGCTCGTGGTAGGCGAAGGCACGACCGCGCGCCGCGGAGTTCTCGGCGGAGCGGGTGCACAGCTGCATGTAGCGCTTGACGGCCCGGTCGGTGGTGGACCGCCAGGTGTCCGCCGCGACGGCCTCCCCGGCCCGCCCGGCGCCGGCCCGCAGCAGCGCGTCCTCGCCCCGCACCAGCGAGCGGTGCAGGTTCCCGCGCTGGAACTCCTCGAACAGCCCGCGCGAGTCGGCGGGCAGGTCCGGCACGTACGTGCGCTCGAAGACGCGCCGGTCCTCGATGGTCGCGGTCAGGGTGTCGTACTGCCGGTCGGTCAGGGTTCCGGCCGCCCGCGCCCCGGCGACCAGGGCGTCCTCGCGGGACACGAACTCCCGTACCCGCACCAGCTCGATGACGACCTGGGCCTCGCGGGCGAGCTGCCCGGCCTGGAGCGCGGTGAGGGTGGACTGCACGTCGAAGCCGGGCTCGACCAGCGCGCTGTACTCGTCGACCGCCCGGTCCCAGGTGATGTCCCGCGACAGCACGCGGTCGCGCAGGCCGTCCAGCTTCCCGGTGGCCGCGACCACGGCGTCCAGGGCCTGCCGCTGCCGGTCCGTGAGCCGGCCGCCGTCCCCGCCCCGGACCGCCTGCCGCATGGCGTCGACGGCCCGGTCGGTGCGGCGCTGTTGTTCGAGCAGGTGGCCGGCGGCGGCCGTGTCGAGGCGGGCGCCCAGGTAGGCGGCGGACATCCGGCGCTCGATCTGGATCTGCCCGATCGCGGTGTCCACGGGGGTGCCGAAGTCCTCGTACACCCCCTGGAGCCTGATCAGCGCGCGCAGTTCGGCCGTGACCGACACCATGGCGAAGCTCCACAGGGCCATCAGGGCGACGGCCGGGGCGAGGGCGAGCGCCACGATCCGGGCGCGGACGGTGGTGGGACGGCCGACGGGCCAGCGCATGGGATACCTGCCGGTGTTACCAGTCAGTAGAAAGTTCGGCACAACCTACGGGATCGTCACCTGTTACCGCAATGGTGACCTGCGGTAACCCGGGGTCACTTCCGGGGCGTCGCCTACCCGGACGCCGCCTTCACGGGCAGCCCGAAAGTCGTCACGACCGCCGCGTGGTCCGAGGGCCAGTCGTTGCCCGCCACGTCGGGCCACGGGCGCGGGGTGCCGGTGACCAGGGTCCGCGCGTCCCGAACGGTCAGGCCCCGGTGCAGGACGTAGTCGATCCGGTCCTGCGGTTCGGGCCGCCCGCTGCCGTCCTCGTGGACGGGGTGGATCGGGGACCAGGTGTGTCCGGGCTCGGCCGCCGGGTCGGGGTGGGCCTCGCGGAAGGAGTCGGCGAAGCCCGCCTCCTCGGCGGCCTTCGTGACCGGCCACTCCACGTCCGGCCAGTCCAGGTGGGAGGGACAGTTGAAGTCGCCGACGAGGACGACCGGGACGCCTCCGGGCGCCGACTCGGCGATCCGCCGCAGGGCGTCCCGCATCTGCCCGAGCCGTACGTCCTCGTGGGCGATCAGCTCCGGCGCGTCGAGCCCGTCGAAGGCGGACTCGTAGGGGCCGTACGGCGTGTAGTGCAGATGCGCCGTCCACACGTCCACCTCGTGGCCGGGCGCGACCTGGATCCGGACGCCGGCGGCGCCGTAGAAGCCGACCTCGGGATCGCCGAAGCGTGCGGTGATCGGGTGGCGGCTGATGACGCCGAGGTTCTCCCCGGCCCGGTGATGGTGCCAGCCGAGCGCGTCCGCCAGTTCCCGCGCGGCGGTGCCGGCGGTCTCCTGGAGCCCGACGACGTCCGCGCCGCTCTCCAGAATCACCTTGAGCTGCTTGGCGCGATGGTCGTCGATCCTGTCGCCGCCGAGCCACAGGTTCCAGCTCATCACGCGCAGTTCGGGCGTCACCATCCGCCGCAGCTCCTCCGGGGTGACGCCGACGAGGCTGTCGCGCACGGTCCGTCCGGGTGCCGCGCCGATCGGCGCGAGGGACGGCACGGCGAGGACGGCACACCCGGCGGCCTCGGCGGAGGCCACACCGGTCTCGGTGTCCTCGACGGCCACACAGGCGGCGGGATCGACACCGAGGGCCCGGCAGGCGGCGAGGTAGGGGTCGGGGGCCGGCTTGGTGCGGGCGGTGTCGTCGGCGGTGACGGAGACCGCGAACCGTCCGGCGCCGAGGGCGTCCAGCACCACGTCGGCGACCGCACGCGGGGACGCGGTGACCAGGGCGGTGGGGACGCCGGCGGCGGCCAGCGCGTCCAGCAGGGCCGGCGCGCCGGGGCGGGGCACGATCCCGGTGCGGACGCGGGCGGCGAACTCCCGGTGCAGCTCGGCCGCGAGCTCGGTGCCGTCGCGGCCGGTGGCGGCGGCGAGCCACGCGGCGGTGTGCTCGACGGGCCGGCCGAGCACCTCCGGCTGGTCGGCCTCGGTCAGCGGCCGTCCGGCGATCTGCTCGACCGCCTCCCACCACAGTCGCTCGGTGTCGACGAGTGTGCCGTCCATGTCGAACAGCACGGCGTGGGGCGGGAGTACGGGGGTGTGGGGGGTCACGTTGTCGTCGTTCCTCACTTCTGGATGCGTTCGGCCACCAGCACCGGCCGCTCGGGCAGCGACACCTCGGCGGCCGTTCCGGCGCCGAGTCCGGCGGCCTCGTGGACGGGCAGGTCGGCCTTGACCTCGGTGCCGTCGGCGAGCCGCACGGTGACCCGGACGACGGCGCCCAGGAAGGCGGTGGCGACGACCCGGGCGTCGCCCTGCTCGTCGGCCCGCACGCTGACCGCCTCGGGCCGCACGAGTACGTCCACCTCGCCGTTCGGCGCCTCCCCCTCGGCGGGCAGCCGCTGCCCGAGCACCTCGACCGTTCCGTCCTTCAGCTCCCCCGGGATCCGGCTCATCGTGCCGACGAACTCGGCGACGAAGGCGGTGGCAGGGCGGCCGTACAGCTCGGCGGGCTCGGCGCACTGCTCGAGCCGGCCGGCGCGCATGACGGCGACCCGGTCGGCGACCGACAGGGCCTCCTCCTGGTCGTGGGTGACGAAGAGGGTGGTGATGCCGAGTTCCTGCTGGAGTCTGCGGATCTCCTCGCGCAGGGTCAGGCGCACCTTGGCGTCGAGTGCGGACAGCGGCTCGTCGAGCAGCAGCACGCGTGGGCGCAGGGCGAGGGCGCGGGCGAGCGCGATGCGCTGCTGCTGACCGCCGGAGAGCTGGTGCGGGTACCGCTCACCCTTGTCGCCGAGGCCGACCAGTTCCAGCAACTCGGCCGCGCGGGACCGCCGTTCGGCCGTGCGCACCTTGCGCATGCGCAGCCCGAAGGCCACGTTGTCCACGGCGTTCAGGTGCGGGAAGAGGCTGTACGACTGGAAGACCATCCCGGCGTCGCGGCGGTGGGCCGGGACGTGGGTGACGTCCTCGCCGTCCACCAGCACCGCGCCGGAGTCCGGGTGTTCGAACCCGGCGAGCATGCGCAGCGCGGTGGTCTTGCCGCAGCCGGACGGGCCGAGCAGGGCCAGGAACTCCCCCGGGCGGACGGTCAGGTCGAGCCCGTCGAGGGCGACGGTGGCCCCGAACTCCCTTCTCAGTCCCCGGAATTCGACAGTGGCGGCCTTCTCTGCGGTGGCCTTCTCAAGCGTGGTGACGGTCATGTTCATCCCCGGGAGGAAGCGGTTCGGGTACGTCCGCCGGCGCCGGCGAGCGCGAGGAGCAGGGCCCACGTGACGAGCAGGCTGAGCACGGACACGGCGACGGACATCTGGGCCTGCGAGCCGCCGACGTTGTAGATCCACACGGCGAAGGGCTGGTAGCCGAGCAGCTGGGCGACGGTGAACTCGCCGAGCACCAGGGCCAGCGTGAGGAAGGCCGCGTTCAGCAGCGCCCCGCGCAGGTTCGGCAGCACGGCCCGCACCAGGGCCTGCGGCCAGGAGGCGCCGCAGCTGCGGGCGGCCTCGACGAGGGTGCGCACGTCGATGGCGCGCAGGCCCGCGTCCAGGGCGCGGTAGACGAACGGCAGTGCCATGACGACGTAGGCGAGGACCAGCACGACCGGGAAGCTCGGGTTCTGGATCGCCACGAACGTCTGGAACAACGGGGTCCGGGACAGGTGGTCCGGCCCCCACTTCAGCACGCTCACCATGCCCGCGACGAACGCGATCGGCGGCACCACCAGCGGCAGCGAGCACACCACCTCCACCACCGGCCGCAACCGGGGCGCGCCGAGCCGCAGCGCGACCACGGCGGGCACCATCAGCAGCAGGACGACCACGATGGTGGCCACGGCCAGCTCCAGCGAGAGCAGCAGGCTGGAGACGAAGCCGTCGGCGGACAGGATCCGGGTGTAGGCGTCGAGGGTGACACCGTGGCCGGGCACGTCGACGGTGAAGACCACGGACGCGGCCAGCGGCACCAGGAAGTACAGCGCGGCCAGGCCGAGGACGGCCCAGCGCCAGGGGGTCAGGCGTCGAGCCATCGGGCGCTCCGTCGTTGCAGGGGCAGGTACACGGCCATCACCAGGCCCGCCACCAGCACCATGTCGAGGCTGAGGGCGAGGGCGACGTTCTCCTGGCCGACCAGCACGTTGCCGGACAGGGCGTCGGCGATCTGGAGGGTGACCAGCGGTACCGCGCTGCCGACCATCGCGGCGGCGGTGGCGTAGGCGGCGAAGGCGCTGCCGAACAGGAGCACGAGCCCGCCGAGCAGGGAGGGCGCGAGGACGGGCAGGGCCACGTGCCGCCAGTACTGCACACCGGTGGCGCCGTTGTTGAGCGCGGCCTCCCGCCACTGCACGCGCAGGCCGTCCAGGGCCGGGGTGATGGTGAGGACCATCAGCGGGATCAGGAAGTACAGGTAGACCAGGACCAGGCCCCAGAAGCTGTAGAGGTCCCAGCCGTGGTCCTTCAGACCCAGGTGCAGGGTCAGCACGCCGGCGTTGCCGAGGGTGGCGACGAAGGCGAAGGCCAGCGGGACCCCGCCGAAGTTGGCGAGCACGCCGGAGGCGGTCAGCACGGCCTCGCGCAGCGCGCGGGAGCGGGAGCTGACCACGGCCTGTGCGAGCGGCAGTCCGAGCAGGGCGCCGAGCGCCGCGGAGACGGCCGAGAGCTTGACGCTGCCGACGAGCGCGGTGAGGTACGGGCCCTGCAGCGAGGTGGTCAGGTTCCCACCGGTGTACGAAGTGGCGCCGGTCGTCGGGTTCTTGACCGTGAAGGCGCCGTCCAGGATGGCGAGGGCGGGCAGCCCGAAGGCGATCGCCGTGAACACCAGCAGCGGCAGTACCGCGAGCCAGCCGGGGGCGCGGCGCCGCCGCTTCGCCGAAGCGACGGGCGCCACGTCCGCACGCGTGAGGGCGGCGGTCATCCGGAGACGGCCTTGCCCCAGCCCTGAGCGAGGGCCGTCTTGGCCTTGCTCTGCTGGGCCTCGGTCGGGAAGGACGGCGTGCCGGTGACCTTCGGGAGCTTGGCGGCGGCAGTCTTGTCGAGGGTGCCGGCCTTGTCCATCGCGGTCATCAGGGCCGGGCGGGCGTAGCCCTTGAGCCACAGGTTCTGGCCCTCGGCGCTGTACAGGTACTCCTGCCAGAGGCGGGCGGCCGCCGGGTGCGCAGCGCCCTTGTTGATGGCCTGGGAGTAGTACTGGGCGTACTGGCCGTCGCCCGGGATCGCGACCTTCCAGTCGACGCCCTTGGACTTGAACTCGTCGGCGTACCCGGCGTTCAGGTAGTCCCAGTCGATGGAGATCGGCGTCTCGCCCTTCTCGACGGTCGCCGGGGTGGACTCGACGGGCGTGTAGTTGCCGTTCTTCTTCAGCTTGGCGAAGAAGTCGAGGCCGGGCTGGATGTCGTCGAACGAGCCGCCGTTCGCGAGCGCGGCCGCGTAGACGCCGCCGAAGGCGGAACCGGACTTGGTGGGGTTGCCGTTGAGGGCGACCTGGCCCTTGTACTGCGGCTTGAGGAGGTCCTTGAAGCTGGTCGGGCAGGACTTCACGCGCTTGGCGTCGCAGCCGATGGAGATGTAGCCGCCGTAGTCGTTGTACCAGCGGGCCTGCGGGTCCTTCTGGCCCTCGGGGATGTCGGCGTAGGAGGCCACCTTGTAGGGCGCGAGCAGGCCCTGCTGGGCGGCGCTGAGCGCGAAGGAGCTGCCCAGGTCGAGGACGTCCGGCGCGCGGTCCTGGCCCTTCCTGGAGGTGACGGCGTTGATCTCGTCCTGGCTGGAGCCGTCGGGGCTCTCGTCCTCGATCTTGATGCCGTACTTCTTCTTGAAGCCGTCGATGATCGCGCCGTAGTTGGCCCAGTCGCGGGGCACCGCGATGATGTGCAGCGTGCCCTCCTTCTTCGCCGCCTTGACCAGGGCGTCGAGACCGCCGAAGTCGGCGGCCGAGGTGGCGGTGGCGGCGTTCTTGCCGTCCTTCGTGGTGGTGGACGCGTTGTCGGGGGCGGCGCCACAGGCGCTCAGCGCGAGCGCGGCGACGACGGCGAGGGAGCCGCCGAGGACGGCGTTTCTCGGCAGGGACACGGTCACGGTCTCTCCAGGGGTGCGCACGAGGGTTGAGGCGGTGCGTTTGCGGAACTGCGGAGAACTTGTCTGAACAAGTTGGCTCACAGTACGCCCGCCGCAGGTGTCCTGTCCGTAAACCGATGCGAAACTTTGAACGCTTGTTGTCTGCACAATCCAGACCGCTGCAGATCACACTCAGGTCTCGATTAGGCTGGTCACGCTGTGCACAGCGACCTACGCAGAGGGGAAGCATGACCGCGCGACACGAGGAGATCGCCGACGAACTGCGGCGCGCGATCGACCGCGAGGAGTACACGGTCGGCAGCCGGCTGCCCTCGGAGTCGGAGCTCGCGGCGCACTACGGCGTCTCGCGCGGCACGGTCCGCCAGGCCGTCGCCGCCCTCACCTCCGAGGGTCTGATCGGCTCCCGCCAGGGCGCCCGGCGTGTGGTGCTCGCCAGCCGCCGCAGCCAGACCTTCGAGGAGTTGCGCAGCTTCGCCCAGTGGGCGCGGGCCATGGGCCGCGAGGCCACCGGGCACGTGGTGGCGCAGGAGTACCGAGCGGCCACGCAGGAGGACGCCGTGCGCCTCCAACTGACCTCCGGGACACGCGTGTTGCACGTCCTGCGGATACGCGGTCTGGACGGCGAGCCGGTGCTGCTGGAGCGGACGGTGTACGCGGACTGGATCGCCACGGCGGTCGAGGCGATCGAGCCCGACTGCCCCTCGGTGACCCAACGCCTCTACGACGACACGGGCCTGGTCTTCGCCTACGGGGAGCACGTCATCGACGCGGTCGCGGCGGGCGCGCAGGACGCCGAGCTGCTGGGTGTCCGCCGCACGAGTCCCCTGCTGCGGGTGCGCCGGGTGACCACGACGCGCGAAGGGCGCCCGGTGGAGTGGTCCGACGACCGCTACCGCTCGGACGCGGTGAGCTTCAGCGTGCACAACTCGATCGGGAACAACGCGCTGGCCCGCAAGACGGCGGGGTAGGGCTCGGGGGCACTGTCGGGTGCTGGGTGCGGGTGCGTGGCGGTTCCCCGCGCCCCCTTCAGGCCCGCTGGACCGCGGCATCCTCAGGGGCACGGGGAGCCGGGCGACCAGCCACGGAGCACCCCCACCCGGCCACGGTCGATCCACCCCGGGGCGGAACCGCCCCTACCCCGGCGCCCCGGAGGAGAAGCGCCGCAACAACGGCGAGAGCACCAGCACCGACTTGGTCCGCTCCACGAACGGCTCCCCGGCGATCCGCTCCAGGACCCGTTCGAAGTGCCGCATGTCGGAGGCGAAGACCTGCACGATCGCGTCCGCGTCACCGGTGACGGTCGACGCGGCCACGACCTCCTGGTAGCGCTCCAGACCCTGTTGGATGGTCTCCGGCGAGGTGTTGCTCCGGCAGTAGATCTCGACGAACCCCTCGGTCTCCCAGCCGAGCGCGGCCGGGTCCACCCGGACGGTGAATCCGGTGATGGCTCCGGTGGCCCGCAGCCGGTCCACGCGCCGCTTGACCGCGGGGGCGGACAGACCGACGAGCTGCCCGATGTCCGCGTAGGAGCGGCGGGCGTCCTCGGCGAGGGCGTGCACGATGCGTTCGTCGAGATCGTTCAGCACAGGGGGTTGTTCACTTCTTCGGTCCGGTCACTTCTCTGCCGCCACCGCGACGTCCTCAGCGGTCGCGAGACGGGAACGGCGATAGCCGTACACGAAGTAGAACACGAGCCCGACGGCCATCCAGACACCGAACACGACCCAGGTGACGGTGGACAGGCTGCCCATCATCCACACGCAGAAGGCGAAGCCCAGCGCCGGCAGCACCGGCGACAGCGGGACGCGGAAGGTGCGCTTCATGGTCGGGCGGGTCCGGCGCAGCACCACGACGGCCACGTTGACCAGAGCGAAGGCGAACAGCGTGCCGATGCTGGTGGCGTCGGCCAGCTGACCCAGCGGGATCGCGGCGGCGAGGACACCGCAGAACAGGGAGACGATCACCGTGTTGGCGCGCGGGGCGCCGGTCTTCGGGTGGACCTTGGCGAAGATCTTGGGCACCAGGCCGTCGCGGGACATGGCGAAGAGGATGCGGGTCTGGCCGTAGAGCACGGTCAGGACCACGCTCGCGATGGCGATGACGGCACAGAAGGCCAGCAGGGTGCCCCAGAAGCTCTGCCCGGTGACGTCCGTCATGATCTGGGCGAGCGCCGCCTCGGAGTCGTTGAACTTCCGCCACGGCTTGGCGCCGACCGCGACGGCGGCGACCAGAACGTACAGGGCCGTCACGATGACCAGGGACAGCATGATGGCGCGGGGCAGGTCGCGCTGGGCGTCCTTGGCCTCCTCACCGGCGGTGGAGGCGGCGTCGAAGCCGATGTAGGAGAAGAACAGCGTGGCACCGGCCGCGCTGACACCCGCCATGCCGAGCGGCATGAAGTGGGAGTAGTTGCCGGACTTGAAGCCCATGAAGCCGATGGCGCAGAACAGCACCAGCGCGGCGATCTTCACGCACACCATGATGGTGTTGGCCCGCGCGGACTCCTTGGCGCCGCCCATCAGGAACGCCATCGCGAGGAGCACGACGATCAGGGCGGGCAGGTTGAAGACGCCGCCGTCGACGCCGGGCGGGTTGGCCAGGGCGGCGGGGATGGTGACGCCGATGGTGCCGTCCAGCAGCTCGTTCAGGTACTCGCCCCAGCCGACGGCCACGGCGGCGACCGAGACGCCGTACTCCAGCAGCAGACACCAGCCGCAGACCCAGGCGACCAGTTCGCCCATGGTTGCGTATGCGTACGAGTACGAGGACCCGGAGACCGGGATGGTGCCCGCCAGCTCGGCGTAGGAAAGGGCCGAGAACAGCGCGGTGAGACCGGCGATCACGAAGGACAGCGTGACGGCCGGGCCCGCCTTCGGGACGGCCTCCCCGAGGACGACGAAGATGCCGGTGCCGAGGGTGGCACCGATGCTGATCATGGTCAGCTGCCACAGCCCGAGGGACCGCCGAAGCTGCCCTCCCTCACCCTGGCCGCCCTCCGCGACCAGGCGTTCCACGGGCTTGCGGCGCATGAGGCGCGCGGCGACGCCCGGGGACGCGGGGGCGGCCGTTCTCTCGTTGTGCGGGGGTGCGCCTTGATCGAGCACGCGCTGGCTCCTTATCGCTGCCGGTCGGATGGGGTCGGGTCCGGCATGGCCGCCGGCCCTCGGGGCGGGGACCGGGGGAAGCCCGCGAGGGCAGGAACCCGCCGAGCGGAGTCCCCGCCACGCCACGTACAGCGCAGCACCCTACGGGGGTGGGCTTAACGGGCGTAATGCAGCAACCTTGCGCATCCCCGCATGATCATTGCGTTCATCGGACCGGAATGCCAAATCGTTGCGCGCGGGCTGTCGAGCGTTGCACGGCGGCCGCACGGGCCCTGCCGCACGCCCGCTGGAAGCCCGGGTGCGCCGACGGCCCCCGTTGTTCCCGGGAACGGGAGCAACGGGGGCTATGCGGAAGGGACTTGAGGGTCAGCTCCAGCTGGCGTGCAGCGGCTTGCCCTCGGCGTAGCCGGCGGCGCTCTGGATGCCGACGATCGCCTTCTCGGCGAACTCCTCGAGGGAACCGGCGCCGGCGTAGGTGCAGGAGGAGCGGACGCCCGCGATGATCGAGTCGATCAGGTCCTCGACGCCCGGGCGGGCCGGGTCGAGGAACATGCGGGAGGTGGAGATGCCCTCCTCGAACAGCGCCTTGCGGGCCCGGTCGTACCCCGACTCGTCCGAGGTGCGGTTGGCCACGGCACGCGCGGACGCCATGCCGAAGGACTCCTTGTAGAGGCGGCCGTTGGCGTCCTGCTGGAGGTCGCCCGGGGACTCGTAGGTGCCCGCGAACCAGGAGCCGACCATCACGTTGGACGCGCCGGCCGCGAGGGCCATGGCCACGTCGCGCGGGTGACGGACACCGCCGTCGGCCCATACGTGCTTGCCGTACTTCCTCGCCTCGGCGGCGCACTCCAGGACGGCCGAGAACTGCGGCCGGCCCACGCCGGTCATCATGCGGGTGGTACACATGGCGCCGGGGCCGACACCGACCTTGATGATGTCCGCACCGGCGTCGATCAGGTCCTTCACGCCCTCGGCGGAGACGATGTTGCCCGCGGCGATCGGCACCCGCGGGTCGAGCGCGCGCACCACCTTGATGGCGCTGATCATCGACTCCTGGTGGCCGTGCGCGGTGTCGATGACGAGCGTGTCCACACCCGCGTCGAGCAGTTGCTTGGCCTTGCCCGCCACATCGCCGTTGATGCCGACGGCGGCGGCGACGCGCAGCTTGCCCCGCGCGTCCACGGCCGGGGTGTACAGCGTGGCGCGGAGCGCGCCCTTGCGGGTCAGGATGCCGGCGAGCTTGCCGTCCTTGTCCACGGCGGGGGCGTAGCGGCGGTTGTGCGTGTCCAGGGTGTTGAAGGCCTCGCGCGGGTCGATGTCCGCGTCGAGCAGCAGCAGGTCCTTGGACATGACCACTTCGAGCTGGGTGAAGCGGTCGACACCGCTGAGGTCCGCGTCGGTGACCACGCCGACGGGGCGGTGGTCCTCGTCGACGACCACGCCGGCGTTGTGGGCCCGCTTGGGCAGCAGCGCGAGGGCGTCGGCGACGGTCTGGTGCGGGGCCAGCACGATCGGGGTGTCCAGCACCAGGTGGCGGCTCTTGACCCAGGAGACGACGTCGGTGACCACGTCGATCGGGATGTCCTGCGGGATGACCACCAGGCCGCCGCGGCGAGCCATCGTCTCGGCCATGCGGCGGCCGGCGATGGCGGTCATGTTGGCGACGACGAGCGGGATGGTGGTGCCCGTGCCGTCCGGCGAGCTGAGGTCCACGCCCTGACGCGAGCCCACCGCGGAGCGGCTCGGCACCATGAACACGTCGTCGTACGTCAGGTCGTACGCGGGCTGGATGTCATTGAGGAAACGCACGTGCTGCACATCCCAGTCGATCAGAGGTGACCCCCCGACGGGTGCGCCAGGGGAAAAGAGCACGTACTTCATTGTCCCATGACGGGGGCCCGGTCACGTCCCCACAGAACCTCCAGCGCCGCCGGAGAGCACGTTGGAGGATCCTCCGAGGGCCAGGACGACGTCGAGCGCGGGGGTGCGGTCCGCCGCCTCCGCGAACACGTCCTGCGCGGTCCGCCACTCCTCCGGCTCCGCCTCCGCGTACGGCCGCCAGCCCCGTACGACGACCAGCAGTCCCTGCTCGACGGCGGCCTCGGGCCAGACCGTGTGGTCGGAGAGGGAGTCCACCAGCGCGTCCCAGTTGCGGCCGAACCAGTCGGGCAGGGCCAGGGCCCGGGCGGCACGGTCCATCAGGCCCGCCTTGTCCGTGACACCCCCGAGGTCGAGGGTGACCACGAGCCGGCCCACCAGGTCTTCGCTCATCTCAGCACCGCCCGGAACGATTTGTAGTGATCATCGGTGTAGTAGATCTCCGCGCCCTGTCCGGTGACGACGCGCCGCGCTCCGCGGTCCTGCGAGCCCGGGGTCCGCACGGTGTACTCGTGGTAGTAGCCGCGCTGGTGCCGGGGCAGCAGCCCCTCGAGGTTCCCGAAGACGACGCCGTCCCTGGCGTACGGGAAGGGGCCGCCTCTGTCGATCAGGGCGAGGGTCTGCCGGGCCTCGGCCGGGAGCTGTGACTCCTGGACGGTGGCCATGCCCCGGGCCCAGGCCGGCGTGGACGCGCCCGAAGCCGTCGCGCTGCCCGTGCCCGGCGAGCATCCCGTCAGCAGGACGGCGAGACAGACCAGCAGACCCGCGAGCGCGCGGGCGACCCGCGGGACGGGGCGGGGGACGAACCGCAGCAGCATGCCACCGATGCTGTCACGGCCGTCCCGTGACCCCCTCGCCACGACCCGCCGTCAGGGGCGTCAGTGCCCTTCAGTGCCCATCGGGGTCCGCGCGGTTGAGCGCGGGCTTCGGCGTCGGGCCCGCCGTCATCAGGTAGTCGGCGGCAGAGGTGTCGGTCACCAGGCTGGTGACCAGCCCGGAGCGCAGCACCGCGTCGATCGCGGACGCCTTGCGCTGCCCGCCGGCGATCGCCACGACCTCCGGGATACGGCGCAGCTGGTCGGCCTTGACCGTGATGCACCGCTCCCCCAGGTCACGCCCGATCCGGCGCCCCTCGGCGTCGAAGAGGTGCGCGGACATCTCGGCGGCGACACCGAGCGAGGCGTAGTGCGCGCGTTCCTCGTCGCTGAGCATGTCGTGCACGGTCGAGATGCCCGGCTCCCAGGAGCCGATGGAGACGCAGGCGACCGTGACCTTGTCGAAGTACTCGAAGGCCCGGGCGATCCCGGTCTGGTTGCGCAGCGCCGCCGCGGTGGCCGCGTCCGGCAGCAGCATCGGCGCGTAGATGGGATGTGCGTCGCCGCCCGACACCTGGGCGGCACGGCGCACCGCCTCCACCGAGCCGCGCTCGGCGGTGCCGGCGTCGTACACGCCCGTCAGCTGCACCACCGTGCACGGCGGCAGCCGGTCGAGCGCCGCCGCCATGTGGATGGTGGACCGGCCCCAGGCGAGGCCGAGCACGTCCCCCTCGTTCACGAGTTCGCCGAGCAGGTCGGCGGCGACCTCGCCGAGGTTCTCGGGGTCGGGGGTCTCCTCGGCCTCGGCCGGGGACTCGACCACGACGGCGTGTCTCAGGCCGTAGCGGGCGCGGAGCGCGTCCGAGCGCTCGGCGTCCAGCTCGGCAGGCACCCGGATCTCGATGCGTACGAGATCCCGTTCGAGGGCGGTCTCCAGGACCCGGGCCACCTTGAAGCGGCTGACGCCGAACTCCTCCGCGATCTGGATCTTGGACTTGCCCTCGAGGTAGAAGCGGCGGGCCATGGCCGCCGCCTGCACCAGCTCAGCGGGTCCCATCCGCATGGCTGACCGGCCCGCCGACATACCCGACACGGCGATCTCCTCACTGCTGTTCACACTCTGGATTCGCCGTTCATCCTTGCAGATTCGGCGCTACTGATCTGCCCTGATCGGGGCCGTTCACTTAACCGTTCACGTAGCCGTGGCTCAGTGGTCGCATGCCCAGGAGGCCTTGGCCGCGGCCGCCTCCCCCTGGGTTCGCAGTGCACGTACCGCCTCGGCCGGGTCCTTCGCCCCGTAGACGGCCGATCCCGCGACGAAGACGTCCGCCCCCGCGTCCGCGCACCGCTCGATCGTGGACGCCGAGACACCGCCGTCGACCTGCAGCCACAGCTCCAGACCGTGCTTGCCGATCAGCTCGCGGGTGCGGCGGATCTTCGGCAGCATGATGTCGAGGAAGGCCTGGCCGCCGAAGCCCGGCTCGACCGTCATGATCAGCAGCATGTCGAGTTCCGGGAGCAGGTCCTCGTACGGCTCGATCGGCGTCGCGGGCTTGAGCGCCATGGAGGCGCGGGCGCCCTTGGCGCGGATCTCCCGGGCGAGCCGCACGGGCGCGGCCGCCGCCTCCACGTGGAAGGTGACGGACGAGGCCCCCGCCTCGACGTACTGCGGAGCCCAGCGATCGGGGTCCTCGATCATCAGGTGGCAGTCCAGCGGGGTGCCCGTGGCGCGGGCCAGGGACTCCACGACCGGCACGCCGAGCGTGAGGTTGGGGACGAAATGGTTGTCCATGACGTCGACATGGAGCCAGTCGGCTCCCTCGACCGCCCGCGCCTCGTCCGCGAGGCGGGCGAAGTCGGCGGACAGAATGCTGGGGTTGATCTGCACGGCCATGACCCAAGCCTGCCATGCCCGGCGCACGGATGTTCGCGCCGGTCCACAGCCGAAGCCGTTCATCACACATATGCGACGGAATGCGCGGGCCTGTGGACAGCGCCGTTCGGAGCCGGACGCCGCCCGTGTCCGTCAGCCGGTCCGCCGGATGAGCGCGAGGTACATCGCGTCGGTGCCGTGCAGATGCGGCCACAGCTGCACGTCCGGCCCCTCGCCGAGCGCGGGGACGCCGGGGAGCAGCGGGCGGGCGTCGAGCAGCTCGGTGTCCGGGTGCTGCTTGAGCACGTCGGCGACGACCGCGCGGGTCTCGGCGAGGTGCGGCGAGCAGGTGGCGTAGCCGACGACGCCGCCCACGCGCACCGCGTCCAGCGCCGTGCGCAGCAGGGCGCGCTGGAGCGGCGCGAAGTTGTCCAGGTCCTCGGGCCGCCGCCGCCAGCGCGCCTCGGGGCGCCGGCGCAGCGCGCCGAGCCCGGTGCAGGGCACGTCCATCAGCACGCGGTCGAAGCTCCCGGGCCGCCACGGCGGCCGGGTCCCGTCGGCGGCGATGACCTGGTACGGCCCCGGATTGCCGTGCAGGGCCTTCGCCACCAGTCCGGCCCGGTGCGGCTGCTTCTCGGAGGCGAGCAGCACGGCCCCGCGCTCGGCGGCGAGGGCGGCCAGCAGCGCCGCCTTGCCTCCGGGACCGGCGCACCCGTCGAGCCACTTCTCGTCGGGACCGTCGAGCGGGGCGTTCGCGAGGGCGAGCGCGACCAGCTGGCTGCCCTCGTCCTGCACACCGGCCCGGCCCTCGCGCACGGCCTCGACGGCACCCGGCTCACCGCCCTCGGTGAGCCGCACGGCGCAGGGCGACCAGCGCCCCGGAACGGCGGCGTCCTCCCGGAGCAGTTCCTCGGTGGTGGCCCGACCCGGCCGTGCCACTAGGGTCACCTCGGGCCGCTCGTTGTCGGCCTCCAGCAGGTCCTCGATGCCGGCCCGGCCGCCGCCGAGGGAGTCCCACAGCGCGGAGACGACCCAGCGCGGGTGCGAGTGCACCACGGCGAGGTGGTCCTCGGGGTCGTCGTCGTAGGGCGGCGCGACCTTCTCCAGCCATCCGTCGAGGTCGTCCTGCGCGACCTTGCGCAGCACCGCGTTGACGAACTTGGCCCGCCCGTCGCCGAGCACCACCCGCGCCAGCTCGACGGAGGCGGACACGGCCGCGTGGGTGGGGATCCGCGTCCCGAGCAGCTGGTGCACGCCGAGGCTCAGCACGTCGAGCACCGGCGGGTCGACCTCACGCAGCGGCCGGTCGACGCACGCGGCGATGACGGCGTCGTACGTGCCCTGCCGGCGCAGCGTGCCGTACACCAGCTCGGTGGCGAGGGCGGCGTCCCGCGCGTCGAACTTGTCCGGCCCCTCCTTCTCGCGCGCCTTGCGCAGCAGCGGCGGCAGCACCAGGTTGGCGTACGCGTCCCGCTCGTCGACCGCGCGCAGTGCCTCGAAGGCGAGGACGCGGACGGGGTCCTTCTTGGGACGGCGGTAGGGCTTGGCGGGCCTGTGCGGCCGCCGGGACTGCTCGCTCACGAAAAAGGTGCTCCGGATGTGAAGAGAGGGGTGCGCCTCCCAGCCTACGTCGGAACGCCGGC
This sequence comes from Streptomyces sp. NPDC044061, assembly GCF_056434305.1. Classification (NCBI taxonomy): domain Bacteria; kingdom Bacillati; phylum Actinomycetota; class Actinomycetes; order Kitasatosporales; family Streptomycetaceae; genus Streptomyces; species Streptomyces sp. NPDC044061. Next base: position 120,037 of record NZ_JBWKFL010000024.1, read on the forward strand.
ACCCCCGACTCGCGGGCCCTGGCCGTCGAGCCGCTCGCCCTCGGCGATGCGCACCCCGCGCGCCCAGTCGGCCGCCCGCATCGGCTTCTTGCCCTGAGCCTGCACCCACAGCAGCTCGACGGCGTACGAACCGGTGCCCACGTGCACGCTGTTCTTGCCGACCGCCAGCTGTCCCGGGGCGAGGTCGGTGCGCTCGGGCACCGGCGTGACCTGGATCAGCTTCAGCCGCTCCGCGCGGAAGGTGGTCCAGGCGCCGGGCGCGGGCGTGCATCCGCGCACGACCCGGTGGACCCGCAGCGCGGGTGCCGCCCAGTCCACCTGGGCGTCCTCGACGGTGATCTTCGGCGCGAGGGTGATGCCCTCGGCCGGCTGCGGTACGGCCTTCAGGGTGCCGTCCTCGACGCCGTCCATGGTGGCGGCGAGCAGCCCGGCACCCGCGAACGCGAGCCGGGTGAGCAGGTCCCCGCTGGTGTCGGTGGACCGGATCTCCTCGGTGACGGTGCCGTAGACGGGACCCGAGTCGAGCCCTTCCTCGATGAGGAAGGTGGAGGCACCGGTGATCTCGTCACCCGCCATGAGGGCGTGCTGCACGGGCGCGGCCCCGCGCCAGGCGGGGAGCAGCGAGAAGTGCAGGTTGACCCAGCCGTGCGCCGGGATGTCCAGGGCGGCCCTGGGCAGCAGGGCGCCGTAGGCGACGACGGGGCAGCAGTCCGGGGCGATCTCCTTCAGCCGCTCCAGGAACTCGGGGTCCCGCGGCCTGACCGGCCTCAGCACCTCGATCCCGGCCTCCATCGCCCGTTCGGCCACGGGCGACGCGACCAGCCTGCGCCCCCGCCCGGCCGGCGCGTCGGGCCGCGTGACGACGGCGGCCACCTCGTGCCGCCCGGAGGCGATGAGAGCGTCCAGGGCGGGAACGGCGACCTCGGGGGTACCGGCGAAGACGAGCTTCATGGGTGGGTTGGGGCCTCTCGGGCGGGGTCGGACGGGCAACGCACAAGTCTATGACGACGTCCACGACGAGGACCTGCCGACCGAGGACGGGGAGTGCGCGGGTGGGAGACAGGCGTACGCATATGCCTGTACGCCCCCAGCCCGTGACCAGCGGAGCAAATACGCGTTGGTCAAGAAAGAGTTGACCACCTCGGGCCGCTTTCGCGGCCCAATTCCTTTCAACGCCGGTTCGAGAGGCTTGTTCATGGCCGACCACGCAACCCACGACGCCCAGGCCCGGGCCAGCCTGCACTTGCTGGTGCGGGACATCGAGCGGGTCCGCCGGCAGGTGGACGCACTGCGTACGCTCACCGCCCAGTTGGGCAACGTCTACCGCCCGCGCCGCTCCGGCCCATCCACGGGCTTCGTCGTCTACGGACGCGCCCCCGCCCCGACGGTCCGCCTCGCCCAGGAACTCCGGGACAGTGTCGAAACGCTGGTCACGGCCGCCGTGGACTTCGACCGCTCACTGGGCTTCTCCTGGGACGCCGTGGGCTCGGCGCTCGGGGTCACCAAGCAGGCGGTGCACCGCCGTTACGGCGCCCGCCGCGCCGCGGCCCAGGCGGCCGCCGAGACCGAGCGGGCGACGGAGCCGACAGGCACCCGCACGCTCAACGTGACCGCCGGCCTGCCCGCGGTCCCGACGGTGCCCGCGGCCCGCTCCATGCCGACCCAGCCCACGGCGGGCAGCCCGACGCTCCGCGAAGACGCCAGGCCGACGGCCTTCCCCGGCCCGCGCAACGGCTGACCGGTAGCGGCCGACGCCCTCGCCCGCCCTCCCGGGAGACCTCCGGGAGGCGGCAGCCGCATGCCGGGCCGCATCCCCGTCGCCGCACGACGGGGCACCCCTCACCCGATGTCCGGCGGATCGATCCGCACGCGCACCGCTTCCCCGCTCCCCCGGGCCATCCGCGCGGCCTGGGCCGTCTTCAGGGCGGCGGCCAGCGCGGCACCGCTCCCCGGCGGCACTCGCACCAGCGCCCGCTCCCAGTGCTCGCCGGGCGGCGGCGCCCCCGGCCTGCGCGGTCGTCCGGGCAAGGTGGGCGGCACCGGAACCGGCCCCAACACCTCGGCGTCGGAGGGCAGTTCCACCGTCCGCAGGAACTCGGCGACGGCCTCGGCCGTCCCCGACACGGCCGACATCCGGGACACCGGCGGGAACCCCAGTTCGGCCCGCTCGGCCAGTTCCCGGACCGCATGGCCCACGGGGTCCCACCGCACCAGCGCCTGCACGGGCCGCAGGGTCGGCTCGGCCACCACGACCACGGTCCCGTGCTCTGTCTGCGGCCGTACGAGGGCCCCGGCCGCGATCCACCGGCGCAGCGCGTCCTCACCGGCCCGCAGGTCGGGCCGCCCGAGCATCGCCCAGCCGTCCAGCAGCAGGGCCGCCGCGTAGCCGCCCTCGGCGACCGGCTCGGCTCCCGGGGTGCTCACGACCAGCGCGGGTGTGCCCGGCACGGTGTCCAGCACATGCTCACGCCCCGAGGTGCGCACCGGCACGGCGGGAAAGGCCCGCCCCAGCTCCTCGGCGGTCCGCCGGGCCCCGACCACCTGGGCACGCAGCCGGAATCCCCCGCACTCGGGACAGTGCCAGGCCCCCTCCTCGCGCCCGCACCAGCCGCACTTCAGCGCACCCCCGTCCTGCGCCTCCAGCGGCCCGGAACAGTGCCGACACCGGGCGGGCGCGCGGCACTGGGCGCACGCCATGCGCGGCACATACCCCCGCCGGGGCACCTGGACCAGTACCGGCCCGTGCCGCAGCCCCTCGCGGACCGCCTGCCAGGCGAGGGTGGGCAGCCGGGCGGCCCGGGCGGCCTCGTCGCGCGCGAGGTCGTCGTCCCCGACGGTCCGCACCAGGGGCGCGGTGCGCCGTACCTGCTCACGACCGGCGACCAGGGGCCGCGCCCAGCCGCTCTCCACGAGCTGCGCGGCCTCCACCGTGCAGCTCCAACCGCCCAGCAGAAAGGCGCACTTGTCCAGGGCGGCACGCAGCAGCAGTACATCGCGCGCATGCGGCTGAGGCGCGTGCTGCTCGCTGTGGCTGTCGTCCCCGTCGTCCCAGATGGCGACGAGCCCCAGCTCCCGCACGGGAGCGAACATGGCCGCCCGCGTCCCGACCACGGCCCGTACGGATCCGCGCCGCACGGCGAGCCACTGCGCGTACCGCTTCTCGGGCCCCGCGTCGGCGGTGAGGAGCGCGTGCCGGCCCTCGCCGAGCAGCGCGGTCAGCGCGGCGTCGACCCGCGCGGCGGCCCGCCCGTCGGGGACGACGACGAGCGCGCCGCGGCCCGAGGCGAGCGCCGCGGCGACGGCCCGGGCCAGCTCATCGCTCCACAGCGGCCCCGGCAGGGCGTTCCACACGGCCCTGGGCGCACCCCCGGAGGCCAGGGAGTCGAGGAAGGCGGGCCCGTGCTCGTACCGCGCCCACGACCCGGTGGCGGGTGCGGCCGGTGCCGGCAGGGGTTCGGGGGACGGCCGCCGCTCGGCCCGGGCGCTGCGCGGCGGCACGGCCAGCTGCAGCACGTCGGCGAGGCTGCCCGCGTACCGGTCGGCGACGGCCCGCGCGAGCCCCAGCAGTTCCTCGCCCAGCACGGGCTCGGGCGACACGACCTGGGCGAGGGCGGCCAGCGGCCCGGAGTAGTCGGACTCGGCCAGCCGCTGGACGAGAAACCCGTCGATGAGCCCGCCGCCCTCGCGCCGCCCGTCCCGGACCCGATGCCGTCCGGCTCCGAACCGCACCCGCACCCGCACGCCGGGCTGGGCCTCGGCGTCCAGTTCCTCGGGGACCGCGTAGTCGAAGTAGCGGTCGAGGTGCAGCACGCCCTTGTCGACGAGCACGCGCGCGACGGGCAGCTCCTTGGCGAGCGCGGCCCCGCGCCAGGTCCGGGGCTTGGCCCGGGGCACCTTGGCCCCGCGCACACTCTCCCGGATGAGCGCGAGCTGCTCCGGCGGCGCCCCTTCGGCCCCGTCGTCCCCGTCCGGCCGGGGCGCCCCGTTCTCGCTGCTCACGCTTGCATTCTTACCAAACGGCACCGACAACGGACCTGCCGACCGGCGTCCGCCCGAGATCGGCCCGGCCGCGGACCGACGCCTGACGGCGCTTCCGCCTTCGGCCACTCGGCCACGCCGGTTCCGTCGCCGGAACCGGCGGCAGGATTCGAACCTGCGAGGGATCGACCCAGAAGTATCCGCGGCCTTCACACCGGGCGGGCGCCGGTCTCCCGAGATCAGTTCGACAGTGGTGGACATGTTCCAGATTCACCGCACGCACGAAGCGCACTCCACCGAAGTAACCGCCGCCGGCGCACCGGGAGATCATCACCCTACGGGTGGGGCTCCGCCGGGGCGAGCGGTTTTGTGCCACCCTCCCGCCCGCCCGGGCGACGCCGAGGCCCGGCCCCCGAAGGGAGGCCGGGCCTCGGTGCGGAAAGGGTGCCGGGACTACAGGCCCGCGGCCGTGCGGAGGGCGTCCACGCGGTCCGTGCGCTCCCAGGTGAAGTCGGGCAGCTCGCGGCCGAAGTGGCCGTACGCCGCCGTCTGGGCGTAGATCGGGCGGAGCAGGTCGAGGTCGCGGATGATGGCGGCCGGGCGGAGGTCGAAGACCTCGTCGATCGCCTTCTCGATCCTCTCGGCGTCGACCTTGGCCGTGCCGAAGGTCTCCACGAACAGACCCACCGGCTCGGCCTTGCCGATGGCGTAGGCGACCTGAACCTCGCAGCGGGAGGCCAGGCCCGCCGCCACCACGTTCTTGGCGACCCAGCGCATCGCGTAGGCGGCGGAGCGGTCGACCTTGGACGGGTCCTTGCCGGAGAAGGCGCCGCCGCCGTGGCGGGCGAAGCCGCCGTAGGTGTCGATGATGATCTTGCGGCCGGTGAGGCCGGCGTCACCCATCGGGCCGCCGATCTCGAAGCGGCCGGTCGGGTTGACCAGCAGGCGGTAGCCCTCGGTGTCCAGCTTGATGCCGTCGTCCAGCAGCGACTTCAGCTCCGGCTCCACGACGAACTCGCGGATGTCGGGGGCCAGCAGCGACTCCAGGTCGATGTCCGAGGCGTGCTGGCTGGAGACCACGACCGTGTCGAGGCGGACGGCCTTGTCGCCGTCGTACTCGATGGTGACCTGCGTCTTGCCGTCCGGACGCAGGTAGGGGATGGTGCCGTTCTTGCGGACCTCGGACAGCCGCTTGGACAGGCGGTGCGCCAGGAAGATCGGCAGCGGCATCAGCGTCGGCGTCTCGTCGGACGCGTAGCCGAACATCAGGCCCTGGTCGCCGGCGCCCTGCCGGTCCAGCTCGTCCTCGTCGCCCTCGACCCGGGTCTCGTAGGCCGTGTCGACGCCCTGCGCGATGTCCGGGGACTGCGCGCCGATGGACACCGAGACACCGCAGGAGGCGCCGTCGAAGCCCTTCTTGGAGGAGTCGTAACCGATCTCGAGGATCTTGTTGCGGACCAGGGTCGCGATGTCCGCGTAGGCCTTGGTCGTCACCTCGCCGGCCACGTGCACCAGGCCGGTGGTGATCAGCGTCTCGACGGCGACCCGGGAGGTCGGGTCCTCACGCAGAAGCGCGTCGAGAATGGTGTCGCTGATCTGGTCAGCGATCTTGTCGGGGTGACCCTCGGTCACGGACTCCGAGGTGAACAGGCGACGGGACACAACGCTCCCTGGGGTTGCAGCGGCTGCTGGCTGATCATTGGCGGACTGCGCGCGGGGGCTGCGCCCGGCGTGGTCCGAGAACAGTTTATCGGTCGCACTGGGCCGCCGGCCCACCCGTCTCGCCTCTCGGGAGCGCTGTGACCTGCGGCACGGGCATTCTGCACAATGCCGTGCGGCCTTGGCCAGGGGCACCACGCGACATTGTCGTACGGAAAAAAGACGTCAAACGGCTGAAACAATTCGGCCCGGACGGCGGAACCCGATCAGCCCAGCCGAGCCGTCACGAGGTCCCAGACGATGTCCGCGAGAGCCTCCTTCGGCCCGTGCGGCACCGGGGTCTCGCTGCCGTCGGCGCCCAGGACGAGGGCCTCGTTCTCCTCGGAGCCGAAGGTCTTGCGCTCGCCCACCTCGTTCACCACGAGCAGGTCGCAGCCCTTGCGGGCCAGCTTGGCGCGCCCGTTGGCCACGACGTCGTCGGTCTCGGCGGCGAAGCCGACGACGACCTGTCCGGGGCGTGCCCGGTCGGCCGAGATCTCCGCGAGGATGTCCGGATTCCGCACCAGAACGATCGGGTCCGGTTCCTGGCCGTCCTTCTTCTTGATCTTTCCGGCGGCATAGGTCTCGGGGCGGAAGTCGGCGACGGCGGCGGCCATGACCACGGCGTCGGCGTCCGCGGCGGCCTTCACGACCGCTTCGCGCAGCTGAACGGCGGTGCCCACGTGCACGACGTCGACCCCGGCCGGGTCGGGCAGGCCGGCGTTGGCCGCGATCAGGGTCACCCGGGCGCCGCGCGCGGCGGCCGTGCGGGCGAGGGCGTAGCCCTGCTTGCCGGAGGAGCGGTTGCCGAGGAAGCGGACCGGGTCGAGGGGCTCGCGCGTGCCGCCGGCCGAGACGACGACGTGGCGGCCCGCGAGGTCCGGCTCGGTGACGCCCCGGGCCAGCACCCTGCGGCAGACCTCGAAGATCTCCCCCGGGTCGGGCAGCCGGCCCTTGCCGGTGTCGACGCCGGTGAGGCGGCCGACGGCCGGCTCGATGACGACGGCGCCGCGGCGGCGCAGCGTGGCCACGTTCTCCTGGGTGGCGGGGTGCTCCCACATCTCGGTGTGCATCGCCGGGGCGAAGACCACGGGACAGCGAGCGGTCAGGAGCGTGTTGGTCAGCAGGTCGTCGGCGAGGCCGTGGGCGGCCCGGGCGAGGGTGTCGGCGGTCGCCGGGGCGACCACGACCAGGTCGGCGTGCTGGCCGATGCGGACGTGCGGGACCTCGTGGACGTCGTCCCAGACCTCCGTGGCGACCTGGTTGCCGGAGAGCGCGGACCAGGTGGCGGCGCCGACGAAGTGCAGCGCGGACGCGGTGGGCACGACGCGCACGTCGTGGCCCGACTCGGTGAACCTTCTCAGCAGCTCACAGGCCTTGTAGGCGGCGATGCCACCGCTGACCCCCAGAACGACCCTCGGCTTGTCCACCATCTCTCCCCGGCTCGGCAACGTACGGCGCACCGTACGAGCAACGTACGAGACCATCACACACCACAGGCCCGGCAGCGTGACTGCCGGGCCTGTGGATAAAGCAACTGCGATCTGACGGTACTACTGCGCCGGGCCCTCGATGGCCTCGGAGGTCAGCAGACCGGCGTTGATCTCGCGCAGGGCGATCGAGAGCGGCTTCTCGTGGACGTGGGTGTCCACGAGCGGACCGACGTACTCGAGGAGGCCCTCGCCGAGCTGCGAGTAGTACGCGTTGATCTGGCGCGCACGCTTGGCCGCGTAGATCACGAGGCTGTACTTCGAGTCGGTGGCCTCGAGAAGCTCGTCGATCGGCGGGTTGATGATGCCCTCGGGCGCGGTGATGGAAGAGGACACGCTCTACCTTCCGATGGGTGGGAAAGATTCGGTCGGTGCGACCGGATCACAGGCGGTCACGATCACACAACGTCCATCAAGGCTAGCAGCTCGCTCGCCACATCCTTGACAGAGGTGTTGACCAAGGTCACGTCGAACTCCGGCTCGGCCGCCAGCTCGGTCCTGGCCGCCTCCAGACGGCGCTCGATGACCTCGGGCGGCTCGGTCCCCCGGCCGGTCAGCCTGCGCACAAGCTCCTCCCAGGTGGGCGGAGCGAGGAACACCAGCTGGGCGTCGGACATGGACTCGCGGACCTGCCGGGCGCCCTGGAGGTCGATCTCCAGCAGGACGGGCTCGCCGTTCTCCAGCCGCTCCAGCACGGCCGCGCGGGGCGTGCCGTAGCGGTTGCCGGCGAACTCGGCCCACTCCAGCAGCTCACCGTTGGCGATCAGCTTGTCCATCTCCTCGTCGGTGACGAAGAAGTAGTGGACTCCGTGCCGCTCGCCGGGGCGCGGCTTGCGGGTGGTCGCCGACACCGAGAGCCAAACCTCGGGGTGTTCCTTGCGCATATGGGCGACGACCGTGCTCTTGCCGACCCCCGAGGGGCCGGAGAGCACGGTCAGCCGCGGACGTTCACTCATGCAGCGATTATTCCAGCAATCCCGGAGTGCCCGGGACTCCCGGTCCGGCGGGGGCCGGACTCAGGAGCCGGTGCTGCCGAACTCACGCTCCAGGGAGGCGATCTGGTTGGAACCGAGGCCGCGCACGCGGCGGCTCTCGGAGATGCCCAGACGCTCCATGATCTGCTTGGCGCGGACCTTGCCCACGCCCGGCAGGGACTCGAGCAGGGCGGAGACCTTCATCTTGCCGATGACGTCGTTCTCCTGGCCCTGCTTGATGACCTCGTGCAGGGAGGCGCCGGAGTGCTTGAGTCGATTCTTGACCTCGGCCCGCTCCCGGCGAGCCGCGGCGGCCTTTTCGAGCGCGGCTGCGCGCTGTTCAGGGGTAAGGGGCGGAAGAGCCACGCCTACGTCACCTCGGATGTCGAACTGTCGGATACGGACCGGTGAGGAACCTAGTCGCCCCACACCTGGGGAGCCACGAGCAACACGCTGCCCGTTGTCCCCCACTGCCTTGACGGCGTGGGAGGTGCCCCCACTGCTCGGAGACTAGCGGGCAAGTCCGCCAGAGTCAGCGAGAACAGCGGAAAAGTACTGGTCAGCCGCCGCCAGGTCGGACATTTCAGACATACTGCCCTCGATTTGAGGATGTATTCACACTCAAGTCGGCCCGGCGCCGCCCGCCGGAACGCGCGCCGGAGAACGCCGGAGAGCTCAGCCATCGGCGACGACGGCCCTGATCTCCTCCGCGAAGCGCTCCGCGGCCGAGCGCAGCGCCCCGACGTCGGGACCCTTCCGCAGCACACCTCGGCTGACGTTCGGGACGACGTTGCGCAGCGCCGCGCCGAAGACCCCGGGAAGGTCGGCCGCGGTCGCCCCCTGCGCCCCGACGCCGGGCGCGAGGAGAGGACCGTTGATGTCCAGGTCGTACGACGACAGGTCGCCCACCGTGGCGCCCACGACCGCCCCGAAGGAGCCCAGCGGCGCCTCGCCCGCGTTCTCGGCGGCCAGGTGGGCCAGCATGGTCGCGCCGACGCTCCGGCCGTCGGCGCGGACGGCGTGCTGGACCTCCGGGCCCTCCGGGTTCGACGTCAGGGCCAGCACGAACAGTCCGGCGCCGCTCTCCCGGGCCAGCGCGACGGCCGGGCTCAGCGAGCCGTAGCCGAGGTAGGGCGAGACGGTGAGGGCGTCGGAGAACAGCGGGGCGTCCTTGTGCAGGTAGGCCTCGGCGTATCCGGCCATGGTCGAGCCGATGTCGCCGCGCTTGGCGTCCATCACGACGAGGGTGCCGGCCGCACGCGCCTCCTGGACGGCCTTCTCCAGGACGGCGACGCCCCGGGAGCCGAACCGCTCGAAGAAGGCGCTCTGCGGCTTCATGACGGCGACCCGGTCGGCCACCGCCTCGACGACCGTGCGGCTGAACCGCTCCAGACCGGCCACGTCGTCGTTCAGGCCCCACTCCGCGAGCAGGGAGGCGTGCGGGTCGATGCCGACGCACAGCGGGCCGCGCTCGTCCATGGCGCGGCGCAGACGGGCACCGAAGGGCTCCAGAACAGTCATGCCGTCCTCCTCACGTCGGCACCGACCGCGTCGGCGAGGGTGGCGTACGGGCTGGTGCGCAGGCGCGCGGCGAGGCCCTTGTGGATGGCACGGGACCAGAAGGGCCCCTCGTAGATGAAGGCGCTGTATCCCTGGACCAGCGTGGCACCGGCCAGAATGCGCTGCCAGGCGTCCTCGGCGTTCTCGATGCCGCCGACGCCCACCAGGGTGATCCGGTCGCCCACGCGCGCGTACAGGCGGCGCAGGACCTCCAGGGAGCGCTCCTTGAGCGGTGCGCCGGACAGGCCTCCGGTCTCCTTCACCAGCGAGGGCGCGGACCTCAGCCCGAGCCCCTCGCGCGCGATGGTGGTGTTGGTGGCGATGATGCCGTCCAGACCCAGCTCCACGGCCAGGTCGGCGACGGCGTCGACGTCCTCGTCCGCGAGGTCGGGAGCGATCTTCACCAGGAGCGGGACGCGCCGGTTGGCCACCGTACGGTCGGCGGCCTCGCGCACGGCGCCGAGCAGCGGCCGCAGCACCTCCGTCGCCTGGAGATTGCGCAGGCCGGGCGTGTTCGGCGAGGAGACGTTCACGACCAGGTAGTCGGCGTACGGAGCCAGGCGCTCGGCCGACTTCACGTAGTCGCCGACGGCCTCCGCCTCCGGGACGACCTTGGTCTTGCCGATGTTGACGCCCACGACGGTCTTGAAGACGGCCTCACGGGAGGCCAGGCGGGCCGCCACGGCCAGGGAGCCGTCGTTGTTGAAGCCCATGCGGTTGATCAGCGCCCGGTCGGCGACCAGCCGGAACAGCCGCTTCCTGGGGTTGCCGGGCTGCGGCTCGCCGGTGACCGTGCCGATCTCGACGTGGTCGAATCCCAGCATGGACATGCCGTCGACGGCGACGGCGTTCTTGTCGAAGCCGGCCGCGAGCCCGAAGGGGCCGTGCATGCGCAGTCCGAGGGCCTCGGTGCGCAGCTCCTTGTGGCGGGGGGCGAGCGCGGCGGCGAGGAACGTGCGCAGGACCGGGATGCGGACGGCGAGGCGGATCCAGCGAAAGGCCAGGTGGTGGGCCTTCTCGGCGTCCATCCGTTTGAAGACCAGGCGGAAGAAGAGCTTGTACATGTTCTGAATGTCCTCTTGAAGCTTCAGGGAGCCCTCATGAAGAGGGGGACACCGTTTCCGGTGTCCCCCTCGGGGCCGCTAGTCGCGGGCAGCGGTCAGGTGTTCCGCGTGTTCCTGGAGCGAGCGGACGCCCACGTCCCCGTGGTTGAGGGCGTCGATGCCCTGGACGGCCGCCGCGAGCGCCTGGACGGTCGTCAGGCACGGCACCGAGCGGGCCACCGCGGCCGTACGGATGTCGTAGCCGTCGAGGCGGCCGCCGGTGCCGTACGGGGTGTTGACGATGAGGTCGACCTCGCCGTCGTGGATGAGCTGGACGATGGTCCGCTCGCCGTTCGGACCCGTGCCCTCGGACTGCTTGCGCACGACCGTGGCGTTGATGCCGTTGCGCTTGAGGACCTCGGCCGTGCCGGAGGTGGCGAGCAGCTCGAAGCCGTGGGCGACCAGCTCGCGCGCCGGGAAGATCATCGAGCGCTTGTCGCGGTTGGCGACCGAGATGAACGCGCGGCCCTTGGTGGGCAGCGGGCCGTAGGCGCCGGCCTGCGACTTGGCGTACGCAGTGCCGAAGACGGAGTCGATGCCCATGACCTCGCCGGTGGAGCGCATCTCCGGGCCGAGGACGGTGTCCACACCGCGGCCGTGGATGTCGCGGAAGCGCGACCACGGCATGACGGCCTCCTTGACGGAGATCGGCGCGTCCAGCGGCAGCTCGCCGCCGTCGCCGTTCTGCGGCAGCAGCCCCTCGGCGCGCAGCTCGGCGATGCTCGCGCCCAGCGAGATGCGGGCGGCGGCCTTCGCGAGCGGCACCGCGGTCGCCTTGGAGGTGAAGGGGACCGTACGGGAGGCGCGCGGGTTGGCCTCCAGCACGTAGAGGATGTCCCCGGCCATCGCGAACTGGATGTTGATCAGGCCGCGCACGCCGACGCCCTTGGCGATGGCCTCGGTGGAGGCGCGCAGGCGCTTGATGTCGAAGCCGCCGAGGGTGATCGGGGGCAGGGCGCACGCCGAGTCGCCGGAGTGGATGCCGGCCTCCTCGATGTGCTCCATCACGCCGCCGAGGTACAGCTCCTCGCCGTCGTACAGGGCGTCGACGTCGATCTCGATCGCGTCGTCCAGGAAGCGGTCGACGAGGACCGGCCGGGACGGGCTGATCTCGGTCGACTCGGCGATGTAGGCCGCCAGGCGGGTCTCGTCGTAGACGATCTCCATGCCGCGCCCGCCGAGGACGTAGGAGGGCCGGACGAGGACCGGGTAGCCGATCTCGTCGGCGATCGCCTTGGCACCGGCGAAGGTGGTGGCCGTGCCGTGCTTGGGGGCGGGCAGGCCGGCCTCGGCGAGGACCTGGCCGAAGGCGCCCCGGTCCTCGGCGGCGTGGATCGCCTCGGGCGGGGTGCCCACGATCGGCACGCCGTTGTCCTTCAGGGCCTGCGCGAGGCCCAGCGGGGTCTGGCCGCCCAGCTGCACGATCACGCCCGCGATCGGGCCCGCGAGGGACTCCGCGTGGACGATCTCCAGCACGTCCTCGAGCGTCAGCGGCTCGAAGTACAGGCGGTCGGAGGTGTCGTAGTCCGTGGAGACGGTCTCCGGGTTGCAGTTGACCATCACGGTCTCGTACCCGGCGTCGGACAGCGCGAAGGAGGCGTGGACGCAGGAGTAGTCGAACTCGATGCCCTGGCCGATGCGGTTCGGGCCGGAGCCCAGGATGAGCACCGCGGGCTTCTCTCGGGGCGCGACCTCGGACTCCTCGTCGTAGGAGGAGTAGAAGTACGGCGTCTGCGCGGCGAACTCGGCGGCGCAGGTGTCGACCGTCTTGTAGACCGGACGGATGCCGAGGGCGTGCCGCACCTCGCGGACGACGTCCTCGCGCAGGCCGCGGATCTCGGCGACCTGCTGGTCGGAGAAGCCGTGCCGCTTGGCCTCGGCGAGCAGGTCGCGGGTCAGCTCGGGCGCCTCGGCCAGCTCGTCCGCGACCTCCTTGATCAGGAAGAGCTGGTCCACGAACCACGGGTCGATCTTCGTGTACTCGAAGACCTCCTCGGGCGTGGCGCCCGCGCGGATGGCCTGCATGACCGTGTTGATGCGGCCGTCGGTGGGCCGTACGGCCTCGCGCAGCAGCGCCTCCTTGTCTCCGCCGTGACCGGGCTCGCCGACGAAGGTGAACTGGCTGCCCTTCTTCTCCAGCGAGCGCAGCGCCTTCTGGAAGGCCTCGGTGAAGTTGCGGCCGATGGCCATGGCCTCGCCGACCGACTTCATGGTGGTGGTGAGGGTGCTGTCGGCCTGCGGGAACTTCTCGAAGGCGAAACGCGGCACCTTGACGACCACGTAGTCGAGCGTCGGCTCGAAGGAGGCCGGGGTCTCCCGCGTGATGTCGTTCGGGATCTCGTCCAGCGTGTAGCCGACGGCCAGCTTGGCGGCGATCTTGGCGATCGGGAAGCCGGTCGCCTTGGAGGCGAGCGCCGAGGAGCGCGACACGCGCGGGTTCATCTCGATGACGATCACGCGACCGTCCTCGGGATTCACCGCGAACTGGATGTTGCAGCCGCCGGTGTCGACGCCGACCTCGCGGATGACGGCGATGCCGATGTCGCGCAGGATCTGGTACTCGCGGTCGGTCAGCGTCATCGCGGGCGCGACGGTGATGGAGTCGCCGGTGTGCACGCCCATGGGGTCGAAGTTCTCGATGGAGCAGACGACCACGACGTTGTCGTGCTTGTCGCGCATCAGCTCCAGCTCGTACTCCTTCCAGCCGAGGATGGACTCCTCCAGGAGCACCTCGGTGGTCGGGGAGAGCGTGAGGCCCTGGCCGGCGATGCGGCGCAGCTCCTCCTCGTTGTGCGCGAAGCCGGAGCCGGCGCCGCCCATGGTGAAGGACGGGCGGACGACCACGGGGTAGCCGCCGAGCGTCTCCACGCCCTTGAGCACGTCGTCCATGGTGTGGCAGATCACCGAGCGGGCGGACTCGCCGTGCCCGGTCTTGCGGCGGACCTCCTCCACGACCTCCTTGAACAGGTCGCGGTCCTCGCCCTTGTGGATCGCCTCGGGCTTGGCGCCGATCAGCTCGACGCCGTACTTCTCCAGGACACCGTTCTCGTGCAGCGAGATCGCGGTGTTCAGGGCCGTCTGGCCGCCCAGGGTGGGCAGCAGCGCGTCGGGGCGCTCCTTGGCGATGATCTTCTCGACGAACTCCGGGGTGATCGGCTCGACGTAGGTGGCGTCGGCGATCTCCGGGTCGGTCATGATCGTCGCCGGGTTGGAGTTGACGAGGACCACACGCAGGCCCTCGGACTTGAGCACGCGGCACGCCTGGGTGCCGGAGTAGTCGAACTCGGCGGCCTGGCCGATGACGATCGGGCCGGAGCCGATGACCAGGACGGACTGGATATCGGTGCGCTTAGGCACGCTGGCCCTCCATCAGGGATACGAAGCGGTCGAACAGGTAGGCGGCGTCGTGCGGGCCCGCTGCGGCTTCGGGGTGGTACTGGACGGAGAAGGCCGGCTGGTCGAGCAGCTGCAGCCCCTCCACGACGTTGTCGTTCAGGCAGACGTGCGAGACCTCGGCGCGGCCGAACTTGGTCTCGCTGACCTTGTCGAGCGGCGCGTCCACGGCGAAGCCGTGGTTGTGCGCGGTGACCTCGACCTTGCCGGTCGTACGGTCCTGGACCGGCTGGTTGATGCCCCGGTGGCCGTACTTCAGCTTGTAGGTGCCGAAGCCGAGGGCGCGGCCGAGGATCTGGTTGCCGAAGCAGATGCCGAACAGCGGCGTCCGGCGCTCCAACACGGCGGACATCAGCGCGACGGGGCCGTCCGCGGTCGCCGGGTCACCGGGACCGTTGGAGAAGAACACGCCGTCCGGGCCGACGGCGTAGACCTCGTCGGCCGTGGCGGTGGCGGGCAGGACGTGCACCTCGATGCCGCGCTCGGCCATGCGGTGCGGGGTCATGCCCTTGATGCCGAGGTCGATGGCGGCGACGGTGAACCGCTTCTCGCCGACCGCCGGGACGACGTACGCCTCCTTCGTCGCGACCTCCTCGTAGAGGCTCGCGCCCTTCATGTGCGGCTGGGCCTGGACGCGCTCGACCAGCTCGGCCTCGGGGGCGATCGCCTCGCCGGAGAAGATGCCGGCGCGCATCGAGCCGCGCTCGCGCAGGTGGCGGGTGAGGGCGCGGGTGTCGATCCCGGAGATGCCGACCACGCCCTGCGCGACCAGCTCGTCGTCCAGGGAGCGCTTGGAGCGCCAGTTGGACGGCACGCGCGCGGGGTCGCGGACGACGTAGCCGGACACCCAGATGCGGCGCGACTCGTCGTCCTCGTCGTTCCAGCCGGTGTTGCCGATCTGCGGGGCGGTCGCGACGACGATCTGGCGGTCGTACGACGGGTCGGTGAGGGTCTCCTGGTAGCCGGTCATACCGGTGGAGAACACGGCCTCGCCGAAGGTCTCCCCCACGGCCCCGTAGGCACGGCCGCGGAAGGTGCGGCCGTCCTCCAGGACGAGTACGGCGGGAAGCGCCTTGTTCCTCTGAGAGGAGCTTCCCCTGGTGGAGGTCGTCATCGCGCGCCTTCCGTGTCGTTGGTCATCTGGTTCAGGGTGTCGACCCACTCGGTGTGCTCGGCCGCGTGGTCGGAGCGGAAGCCGGAGTCGATCAGCTTGTCCCCCAGCTCCCAGGTCACCACCAGCAGTCCGCCCTCGGTGAGGACCTTGCCGGCGATGCCCTTGTCGAGCCGGGCGCCGCGCAGCGCGGCGGTGGGGACGAAGAAGTCGCTCGCCCCGGGGCGTTCGACCTCCAGGCCCGCGTCGGTCAGGGTGAGCTCGGCCCGGCTGCGGGTGCCGAGGCCGTGGGCCACGATGCGGTCCAGCCACTGCCCGGCGGTGGTCGAGCCGTGGTAGCGGCCGCTCATGCTCAGTTTCACCGGGCCGGTCTCCTCCGGCGCGCTGGGCGGCTCGGGCAGGTCGCCCTGGAGCGTGCCGCGCCACTTCCAGCCCTCGCGCATCAGCCAGTAGATGAGCGCGACGAAGAGGGCGAGGCCGACGAGCCAGCCGATGCGGGCTCCCCAGTCGGTGACCTCGGCCGACCTCTTGGCCTCGGCCAGCAGGATTACAGGTGTCACGTGAGCTTCCCGTCGACGAGCGTCGCCTTGCCCCGCAGCCACGTGTGGGTGACACGGCCCGGCAGCTCGCGTCCCTCGTACGGGGTGTTGCGGCTGCGCGAGGCGAAGCCCGCGGGGTCCACCTGCCCACGGTATGCCGTGTCCACCAGCGTGAGGTTGGCGGGCTCACCAACCGAGACGGGCCGTCCGTGCCCGGTGGCCCGGCCGATCCGCGCGGGCTTGAAGGACATGCGGTCGGCGACGCCGGCCCAGTCCAGCAGGCCGGTGTCGACCATGGTCTCCTGGACCACCGACAGCGCGGTCTCCAGGCCGACCATGCCCATGGCGGCCGCGGCCCACTCGCAGTCCTTGTCCTCGTGCGGGTGCGGGGCGTGGTCGGTGGCGACGATGTCGATCGTGCCGTCGGCGAGCGCCTCGCGCAGGGCGTGCACGTCCCGCTCGGTGCGCAGCGGCGGGTTGACCTTGTAGACCGGGTTGTAGGTGCGCACCAGCTCGTCGGTGAGGAGCAGGTGGTGCGGGGTCACCTCGGCGGTGACGTCGATGCCGCGGGACTTGGCCCAGCGGACGATCTCCACCGAGCCGGCGGTCGACAGGTGGCAGATGTGCACCCGGGAGCCGACGTGCTCGGCGAGCAGCACGTCCCGGGCGATGATCGACTCCTCGGCGACGGCCGGCCAGCCGCCCAGGCCCAGCTCGGCCGAGACGATGCCCTCGTTCATCTGGGCGCCCTCGGTCAGGCGCGGCTCCTGCGCGTGCTGGGCGACGACGCCGCCGAAGGCCTTCACGTACTCCAGCGCCCGGCGCATGATCACGGCGTCGTCCACGCACTTGCCGTCGTCGGAGAAGACGGTCACGCCGGCCGCCGACTCGTGCATGGCGCCCAGCTCGGCGAGCTTCCTGCCCTCCAGGCCGACGGTGACGGCGCCGATGGGCTGCACGTCGCAGTAGCCGTGCTCCCGGCCGAGCCGGTAGACCTGCTCGACCACGCCGGCGGTGTCGGCGACCGGGAAGGTGTTGGCCATGGCGAACACGGCCGTGTAGCCGCCGGTGGCCGCCGCCCGGGTACCGGTGAGCACGGTCTCGGAGTCCTCGCGGCCCGGCTCGCGCAGGTGGGTGTGCAGGTCGACCAGGCCCGGCAGCAGCACCTTGCCGCCGGCCTCGACCACCTCGGCGCCCTCGGCATCGAGGCCGGCGCCCACCGCGGCGATGGTCCCACCGTCGATCAGCACGTCCTGCGGCTCGCCGCCGAGCACCTTCGCACCACGGATAAGGATCTTGCTCATGGGTGTTACTTCTCCTCGGTACGGGTGTGGGTGACGGCGGGCTCGTTGCCACCGAGCAGCAGGTACAGGACGGCCATCCGGATGGAGACGCCGTTGGCGACCTGCTCGACGACGGTGCAGCGCTCGGAGTCGGCGACCTCGGCGGTGATCTCCATGCCGCGGACCATCGGGCCGGGGTGCATCACGATGGCGTGCTCGGGCATCTTCGCCATGCGGTCGCCGTCGAGGCCGTAGCGCCGCGAGTACTCGCGCTCGGTCGGGAAGAAGGCGGCGTTCATGCGCTCGCGCTGGACGCGCAGCATCATCACCGCGTCGGACTTGGGCAGCGTGCTGTCGAGGTCGTACGACACCTCGCAGGGCCAGTTCCCGACGCCGACCGGCACCAGGGTGGGCGGGGCGACGAGGGTGACCTCGGCGCCGAGGGTGTGCAGCAGGTCGACGTTGGAGCGGGCGACCCGGCTGTGCAGGACGTCGCCGACGATGGTGATCCGCTTGCCGGCGAGGTCCTGGCCGAGCCCGGCGTCCCGGCCGACCAGGCGGCGGCGCATGGTGAAGGCGTCCAGCAGGGCCTGGGTGGGGTGCTGGTGGGTGCCGTCGCCTGCGTTGACGACGGCGGCGTCGATCCAGCCGGAGTTGGCGAGGCGGTAGGGGGCTCCGGAGGCGCCGTGCCGGATGACGACGGCGTCGACGCCCATCGCCTCCAGGGTCTGGGCGGTGTCCTTCAGGGACTCGCCCTTGGACACGGACGAGCCCTTGGCGGAGAAGTTGATGACGTCCGCGGAGAGGCGCTTCTCGGCGGCCTCGAAGGAGATCCGGGTGCGGGTGGAGTCCTCGAAGAAGAGGTTGACGATCGTGCGGCCGCGCAGGGTCGGCAGTTTCTTGATCGGCCGGTCCGCGACCCGGGCCATCTCCTCGGCGGTGTCGAGGATCAGGACGGCGTCGTCGCGGGTGAGGTCGGCGGCCGAGATGAGATGACGCTGCATCTGTCAGGCTCCGTAAGGCAGTTCAAATCGGGAGGATTGAGGCAGACGGGCGCGTGTGCCGGCACGCCGGAGCGGCCGTGCGCGCCTGACGTGCTACCGGCCGGCCGGCTTCACACCGAGCAGCACGGTGTCGCGACCGTCCTCCTCGGCGAGCTGGACCTTGACCGTCTCCCGCAGCGACGTGGGGAGGTTCTTGCCGACGTAGTCGGCGCGGATGGGCAGTTCGCGGTGGCCGCGGTCGACCAGGACCGCGAGCTGGACCGCGCGGGGGCGCCCGATGTCGTTCAGGGCGTCGAGGGCGGCGCGGATGGTGCGGCCGGAGAAGAGCACGTCGTCGACGAGGACGACCAGCCTGCCGTCGATGCCGTCACCGGGGATCTCGGTGCGGGCCAGCGCACGCGGCGGGTGCATGCGCAGGTCGTCGCGGTACATGGTGATGTCGAGCGAGCCGACGTGGACCTTGCGGTCGGTGATCTGCTCCAGCTTGGCGGCGAGCCGCTGGGCGAGGAAGACCCCCCGGGTCGGGATGCCGAGGAGCACCACGTCGTCGGCGCCCTTGGCGCGCTCGACGATCTCGTGGGCGATACGGGTCAGTACCCGCGCGATGTCGGGGCCTTCGAGAACGGGCCGCGCATCGGACGCGTTCGGGTTCGCGTGCGTGTCCATACGAAACGGACCTCCTTCTCCGCCTCACGGGACGGACCTTAAAGGACGTCGGATTTGCGCCATCCACGGTAGCAGGTCGCCGAGAGTGGTCGATCACCCGGTTGGAGTAATCGGCCGTCACTACCACGGAAGAGTCGGTGTGGACCATTCGGCTTGACGCATGAGAGTCACGCTGCGTAACCTCACAGTGAGTTACCAGCCGCGCGGCGGGAAACCCAGCCGACCGCGTCGACACAGTGTCCGGGGAGCTATATGTCCAGCGAATACGCCAAACAGCTCGGGGCCAAGCTCCGGGCCATCCGCACCCAGCAGGGCCTTTCCCTCCACGGTGTCGAGGAGAAGTCCCAGGGGCGCTGGAAGGCCGTGGTGGTCGGTTCGTACGAGCGCGGTGACCGCGCCGTCACCGTGCAGCGTCTGGCCGAGCTGGCCGATTTCTATGGCGTTCCGGTGCAGGAACTCCTGCCGGGCACCACTCCGGGCGGCGCCGCCGAACCGCCGCCGAAGCTGGTCCTGGACCTGGAGCGGCTGGCCACCGTGCCGGCCGAGAAGGCCGGCCCCCTGCAGCGGTACGCGGCGACCATCCAGTCGCAGCGCGGCGACTACAACGGCAAGGTGCTGTCGATCCGCCAGGACGATCTGCGCACACTCGCCGTCATTTACGACCAGTCCCCCTCGGTTCTCACCGAGCAGCTGATCAGCTGGGGCGTCCTGGACGCCGACGCGCGCCGCGCGGTGGCCACCCACGAAGACGCCTGAGCCGCCTGATACCAGCGCAGAAACGTGGGGGGGGGGGGGGGGGGGGGGGGGGGGGGGGGGGGGGGATCTGGCGGTTCCGCTTTTGTGCTT
>NZ_JBWKFL010000024.1:139691-144868 GCF_056434305.1 Streptomyces sp. NPDC044061
AGAGGGTAGACCACCAAAAAAAACACGGGAAGCCCGCCACGCCAACAAAATTATGTGGTTACTGGATCCCGGGCCTCGTCTCTCTCCCCCCCCCCCCGGCGGCTTTCTGCAGGCCTTTCAGGGCGTGGACGTACGGATACGCCGGAGGGCCCACAGCAGGCGTGCTGTGGGCCCTCCGGCGTCTTGTCGTACCGGCGCGCCTACGCCTCGCGGCGCAGCGTCGGCTTGAGCTCCTTCAGACGGCCCAGCAGACCGTTGACGAAGGAGGGCGACTCGTCGGTCGAGAACTCCTTCGCCAGCTGCACCATCTCGTCCAGGACGACGGCGTCCGGGGTCTCGTCCACCCAGATCAGCTCGTAGGCGCCCAGGCGCAGGATGTTGCGGTCGACGACCGGCATCCGGTCCAGCGTCCAGCCGACCGCGTACTGGGCGATCAGCTCGTCGATGCGCTTCGCGTGCTCCGCGTAGCCCTCGACCAGCTGCATCGTGTACTCGCTCACCGGCGGCTGCCTGGTGTCGGCCCGGGAGAGCCGGATCCAGTCCGCGAGGACCGTCAGGACGTCGGCGCCGCGCTGGTCGCCCTCGAAGAGGATCTGGAAGGCGCGCTTGCGGGCCGTGTTGCGGGCGGCCACGGTTAGCTGTTCACCCGGCCGAGGTAGTCGCTCGTGCGGGTGTCGACCTTGATCTTCTCACCGGTGGTGATGAAGAGCGGGACCTGGATCTGGTGGCCGGTCTCCAGGGTGGCGGGCTTGGTGCCACCGGTGGAGCGGTCGCCCTGGACGCCCGGCTCGGTCTCCTGGACGACCAGCTCGACGGCGGCCGGCAGCTCGACGAAGAGCACCTCACCCTCGTGCCGGGCGACGGTGGCGGTGAAGCCCTCGATGAGGAAGTTGGCGGCGTCGCCGACGGCCTTGCGGTCGACCATCAGCTGGTCGTAGGTCTCCATGTCCATGAAGACGAAGTAGTCGCCGTCCATGTACGAGAACTGCATGTCGCGCTTGTCGACAGTGGCCGTCTCGACCTTGACACCGGCGTTGAAGGTCTTGTCGACGACCTTGCCGGAGAGCACGTTCTTGAGCTTGGTGCGCACGAATGCCGGGCCCTTGCCGGGCTTGACGTGCTGGAACTCGACGACGGACCAGAGCTGGCCGCCTTCGAGCTTGAGCACCATGCCGTTCTTGAGGTCGTTCGTGGAAGCCACGGTTGCGGAATCTCCTGGACTGACGTACGACCCTGGGGCATGCGCACAGCGCGAGGCTAGAGCGCGAGCAGCTCCTTGGTCGTGATGGTGAGTAGCTCGGGTCCGCCGTCCGCCTCGGGGCGTACGACGAGCGTGTCATCGATCCGGACACCGCCCCGGCCCGGGAGGTGGACCCCCGGTTCGACGGTGACCGGCACGCAAGCGTCCAGTTTACCCATGGCGGCGGGGGCCAACTGCGGGTCCTCGTCGATTTCGAGTCCGACGCCGTGTCCGGTCAGCGGTGGCAGGGCTTCCGCATAGCCCGCGGAGTCCAGTGCCTGACGTGCCGCGCGGTCGACGTCACGGTAGGCGGCGCCGGGCGTCAGGGACTCGCGCCCGGCGCGCTGCGCGGCGAAGACGAGGTCGTACAGCTCGATCTGCCAGTCCGCGGGCGAGGTGCCGATGACGAAGGTACGGCCGATCTCGCAGCGGTAGCCGCGGTAGGTGGCGCCCAGGCAGACGGAGAGGAAGTCGCCCTCCTCAACCCGCCGGTCGGTGGGCCGGTGGCCGGGGCGGCCGGAGTTCGGTCCGGTGGCCACGGAGGTCGGGAAGGCGGGCCCGTCGGCGCCATGGTCGACCAGCCCCCGCTCCAGCTCCAGCGCGAGGTGCCGCTCGGTGCGGCCGACCAGGATCGACTCCAGCAGCTCGCCGAGGGCCTGGTCGGCGATCTCGGCACCGATGCGGAGGCAGGAGATCTCCTCCTCGTCCTTGACGACCCTGAGCTGCTCCACGGCTCCGCCGAGGTTGGCCAGGCGCAGCCCGGGGGCGACGGAGGCCAGGGCCCGGTGGCGGCTGACCGTGAGGTGGTGTTCCTCGACGGCGAGGGAGTCGGCGTCCTGGGCCGCGGAGAGACCGGCCGCCGCGACCGCCGGGTCGCCTCCTGGTGAGGACAGGACGTGCAGCCGCAGGTTCTCGTCCGGCCGCCCTTCGTAGGGGCGGTCTTCCGGCGGGCTCGTGCACACCAGGAGGTCCTCGCCTCTGCCGAGGAGCAGGACGGAGCCCTGCGGGGCCGCGGCCGCGAGGTAGCGCACGTTGGCGGGACGGGTGACGAGCGCTGCCGCAGTACCGGCCGCGTTGAAGTGTTCCCTCAGCCGGGATCGGCGGTTCGCGTACACCTCTGACATGAGATGAGCGTAGGAGTTTTGTGCCGATTGTGCCGATTGAGAGGGGCCGAGTGGGGTTTCGTGGGGGTGGTCACCAGCTCGGCGGGCTCGCTATCGCCCTGGCCAGTACCTCGTCCAGGACGCGGGCCGTGCCCGGCACGTCCAGCTGGGAGTTGTCGATGATCGGCAGGCCCGAGCCGTACCAGCCGGCCATGCGGCCGTGGATGCGGGCGACCTCCTCGTCGGTGAGCCGGCGGTTGCCGGTGCGCTCGGCGTTGCGCTCGAGGACGATGTCGAGGCCCGGGAGGAGGACGACGGGGAGCAGGCCGGGGCCGACGTGGCGCTTCCAGCCGCCGAGGCCCACGACGGGACGGTCCGGGAAGACGGCGTCGTCCAGGATGCAGGAGATGCCGTTGGCCAGGAAGTTCCGGGCGGCGAAACCGCAGGTGCGGCGGGCCAGCCGGTACTGGGCCTCGGAGTTGTCGTTCCACCCCGACTGCGGGTTCGCGTAACCCGAGCGGACCCACTCGCGGACGTCGTCCAGGCTGACGTGGGCGGTGGGCACCCGGCGGTGGTCCGCCCAGAATTTGGCCACGCTGGTCTTTCCCGCGCCCGCTGGGCCGATCAGCAGCACCGCGAGGGTGGTGTCCGTCGGGTCCGGGACGGTGGCCGCGGCCGATGGCGCGGTCGGCACGCCGACCGGGCCGCCCGGCGGCAGTGGTACGTGACCGGTGGCGTCGGGCGGCGGCGGGGCGGGGACGTGCGGCGGGACCAGGGGCTGCTGGGGTGCCGGCGGCGCGGGGGCGGAGGGAGGTGCGGAGCTCGCTCCGGCTCCCGGGTAGCCCGGTGGCGGCGGGGGCACGGGTGCGGGACCCTGCTGCGCTCCCGGATGGTGTGCGGCCGACGCCCAGCCGGCGTGCGGTCCCTGCCCCGGCTGGTGGGGCGGCGGCAGCGGAGACCCCACTGCGTGCTGCATCCGTTGCCACTCCGTCTCGTACACACTTCTGGCGCTGGCAGGCGGGTGCGGAGCCCGCTCCTTACCGAACGGTACCGCCCCGGCCGTCGTTTGGTGCAACGACCGGGGGCGGTCCGAAGTGCCCGGTCCGCCAAGGGAATCGGGCGGAAGGAACAGCGGGGTACTTACTGGCCCACTTCTCCGTAGGCGGCGAGCAGGACGGCCGGGTCCGGGCCCTCCAGGACGGTCGGCTTGGCGAGCCCGTCGAGCACGATGAAGCGCAGCAGGTCGCCACGGGACTTCTTGTCCACCTTCATCGTCTCCAGCAGCTTGGGCCACTGGTCGTAGCGGTAGTGCAGCGGCAGCCCGACGGACTCCAGGACGGTGCGGTGTCGGTCCGCCGTAGCGTCGTCCAACCGGCCCGCCAGACGGCCCAGTTCGGCGGCGAAGTGCATACCGACCGCGACCGCCGCGCCGTGCCGCCACTTGTAGCGCTCGTTCTTCTCGATGGCGTGGGCGAGCGTGTGACCGTAGTTCAGGATCTCCCGCAGGCCCGACTCCTTCAGGTCCGAGGACACGACGTCGGCCTTCACCCGGATCGAACGCTCGATCAGCTCGGCCGTGTGCGGGCCCGTCGGGGTGCGGGCGGCCTCGGGGTCGGCCTCGATCAGGTCCAGGATCACCGGGTCGGAGATGAAGCCGGCCTTGATGATCTCCGCGAGGCCGGAGACGTAGTCGTTGACCGGGAGCGAGTCCAGCGCCGCGAGGTCGCACAGGACGCCGGCCGGCGGGTGGAAGGCGCCCACCAGGTTCTTGCCCTCGGCGGTGTTGATGCCGGTCTTGCCACCGACCGCCGCGTCCACCATGGCCAGCACGGTGGTCGGGATCGCGATCCAGCGCACCCCGCGGAGCCAGGTGGCGGCCACGAACCCGGCGAGGTCCGTGGTCGCGCCGCCGCCGACGCCGACGACGACGTCGGTGCGGGTGAAACCGGACTGGCCCAGCGCCCTCCAGCAGTAGGCGGCCACCTCGGCGGTCTTGGCCTCCTCGGCGTTGGGCACCTGGATGGCGACGGCCTCGTACCCCTGCCCGGCCAGGTCGGCGCGCAGCGCGTCACCGGTCTCGGCCAGGGCCTCCGGGTGGATCACCGCGACCCGCTTGGCGCGCGGCCCGATCAGCCCCGCCAGTTCGCCCAGGAGTTGCCGGCCGACCAGCACCTCGTAGGGGTCGGTGCCCTCGGTGCCGGCGACCTGGATCCGGGTGACTGCCTCGCTCATGCTTCCTTCAACTCCAGTGCGTCCAGCGCTGCTCGGGTGACCTCTTCGGGGGTGCGGCCGTCGGTCGGCACGACGGCGGTGGCGACCTCCTCGTACAGGTGGCGGCGGGCCTCCATCAGCTCGCGCCACTGCTTGCGCGGGTTGACGGCGAGCAGCGGGCGGGCCACGTTCAGGCCGGTGCGCTTGACGGCCTCCTCGACGTCCATGGACAGGTAGACCACCCGCTGCCCGGCGAGCAGCGCCCGGGTGTCCGCGTCCAGGACGGCGCCGCCGCCGAGCGCGAGGACGCCGTCGTGCCCGGCGAGCGCGCTGCGCACCGCGCTCTTCTCGATCGCGCGGAAGGCGGCCTCGCCCTCGTCCACGAAGATCTCGGCGATGGTGCGGCCCTCGGCGGCGACGATGTCGTCGTCGGTGTCCCGGTAGCCGAGCCCCAGCCGCTCGGCCATGAGCCGCCCGACCGTGGACTTGCCCACGCCCATCGGGCCGACGAGTACGACCGCAGGCACGGCGCTCACCGGATGGCGAGGTTGTCGAGGTACGACTGCACGTTGCGGCGGGTCTCCGGCACGGAGTCGCCGCCGAACTTCTCCGCGACGGCGTCC
>NZ_JBWKFL010000025.1:0-109322 GCF_056434305.1 Streptomyces sp. NPDC044061
GGCGTTCCCGCGCGAACCGGTTGGCGAGGTGCTGCAGCAGCTCGCCCAACGGCCCGCCTCAACCCCTCCACGTCCGCCGGGTCGGCGGCCGACCCCGACCCGTCACGGCCACCGGGTCACCCGCCTCGACCCTCTTGGGCCCACCCGTTCAGCGGCCCGCCCCCACCGCCTCCTCCGCCAACCGCACCAGCTCCGCCACCGGCAGGGAACCCGCCGGCCGGCGTTCCCGCGCGAACCGGTTGGCGAGGTGCTGCAGCAGCTCGTTCAGGGGGGTCGGTACGTCGTGCAGCCGGCCGAGCAGGACGATCTCGCCGTTGAGGTGGTCCGCCTCGATGGTGCCGGTGCCCCGGACGAGGGACTGCCAGGAGGAGCCGCCGCCGCGCGGGGCCCCGTCGAGCGGGACCTGGATGACCTTGTCGCCGCGCGCCGCCTTCTCCTCCTCGGCGCTCACCCAGGCGATCCCGGCGGCGTCGAGCACCGCCTCCCCCTCGGCCCGCACCCGCTCGCCCAGTGCCGCCCGGCCCTCCTGCCCGTCGTCCGGACCGCTCAGCGCCTGCAGGGTGTTGCCGAGGTTGGTCAGGAGCTTGGCGTACTGCCAGCGGGTCACATCCGGTACGACCGGCGCCTCGAACCCCGACAGGTCCAGGTCGGCGGCGATACGCCGGGCGGTGTCGTCGGTGCCGTGCGGATACCGGCCGAGGTGCAGGATGCCGGTGAGCGGGACGCCGCCCGCGGAGACGATGCCGGGTTCCACGAAGGTCGAGGGCAGCCAGACGCAGACGCCGTACACCCGCCGGAAGCGGCGCAGGGCCAGCCGTTGGCCCTCCACCCCGTTCTGCAGGCACACCAGCGGCAGCCGCTCGGCCGCGGTCCCGCCGCCCGCCACCGGCGCCCCGCCCCAGCTCTCCACGGCGGCCACGGTGTCCTGCGTCTTCACGGCCAGGACGAGGACGTCGTCGGCGCGCAGCTCGCCGAGCGGGCCCGGCCCGTCGACGGCGGGCAGCCGGTACGTCAGCTCGCCCTCCGGCACCCGCAGCCGCAGCCCCCGCTCGCCGAGCGCCGTCAGGTGCCGGCCACGTGCGACGAGTACCACCTCGTGCCCGGCCCCGGCCAGCCGTCCGCCGACGGTGCCGCCCACCGCGCCTGCCCCGATGATGATGTAGCGCATGGGGCAGAGCCTCGCACACGGGCGGGCGGTCCGTGCCGTCAGTCCTGCGGAGCGGTCAGCTCGACCAGTTTCAGGACCGTGTTCCAGTTCCGGCTGGTGGCGATCACGCCCTTGTTGATCCGCGGCCGGGACAGGACCTCGGCGAGCTTGGACCGGCCGAGTCCGTCCGGGACGTACAGGTACAGGCAGCGGTCGCCGAGGCGGAACTCCTCGGGCAGATGCGCCTCGGTGTCGATCTCCGCGAAACGCTCCGGGACGACCGGTGCGGAGAAGTAGGTGATGTGCAGTTGCTTCGCCTCGAGTTGGGCTGCCGGGAACGGGCAGGCCTCGGCCACCGCCCGCAGATAGGCGTGATCGCGCACGATCACGTCGACCGGGAAGCCGAACCCTTCCTCGATCGCCCGGCCCAACTCCGCCGCCAGGGAATCCTCGTCGCCGCGATCGGTGGTGAACACGGCCTGGCCGCTCTGCAGATGGGTCCGCACGCCGTCGTGACCCAGTCCGGTCATGAGCGTGCGCAGTTCGGCCATCGGGAGCTTCTTGCTGCCGCCGACGTTGATTCCGCGCAGCAGCGCCGCATAGGTCGTCATCCGGCCACCTTAGAGCGGCCGTCGTGCCCCGTGGGGGTGGGCACGACGGCCGCGCCCGGACGTGTGCCGGGTTGCGCGAAACTCTGTCCGATGTGGAGGGTGCGGATCAACTCCTACACGCAGCTGTGACTTGTTCAACAACCTTTCGTAATCACAAAGTGGATCTCTGTCGGCGGATCGGACACCAGGGCCCTGCCTCCGACCGCCCCCGAGATCACCTCGCGGGAACCCCGATAGATGTAGGGGGCCGTGGTCCTCCCCAGCGGTGAGCCGGGCGCTTCGCACGTCACCGGGCAGCACGACGAGACGTCCTCACCCGGCCCATACCGTCGAAGTCGAGCAACCGAAGACGTGGCGGCAAGGGGCCGTCACCGCACACGAGGGGGACATCCCGTCATGGGAAACACGGACGTGCGCGTGCGGGGCCTGGCCGCCCGCGCCGGCGGCTGGAGCGCCCGGCACCGCTGGGCCGCCGTCGGCATATGGGTGCTGTTCGTCGTGCTGGCCATGGGACTCGGCTCGGCGGCCGGCCGTGTCGACGTCGACGAGAACGACCAGCTCAAGGGCGAGACGCACACCGCCGCACGGATCATCGACGATGCGGGCATCGAGCAGCCGGCCGGGGAGACGGTCCTGATCCAGGCCAAGGACGGCACGGTGAAGGCCACGAGCGGCGAGTTCCGGGCCGCCGTCACCGATGTCGTGAAGGCCGTCGGCGACACCGGCCGGGTCACCAACGTGACCTCGCCGTACGACACCCGCACCATCTCCCGGGACGGCCGCAGCGCGCTGGTGCAGTTCGACATGCGCGGCGACGCGAAGACTGCCGCCGACCGGGTCGAGCCGGTGCTGAACGCCGTGGCCGGGGTGCAGAAGAGCCACGGCTCGCTGCGGATCGCGGAGATCGGCGGCGCCAGCATGAAGAAGCAGTACGACGACGCCTTCGGCAACGACTTCCAGCAGGCCGAGTACTCGGCGGTGCCGGTGGCCCTCGGCATCCTGCTGATCGCCTTCGGCGCGCTGGTCGCCGCGCTGCTGCCGGTGGCGCTGGCGGTCACCGCGATCATGGCGACGATGGGTCTGATGGGCCTGGTCAGCCATCTGCAGCCGATGAGCGACACCGCCAACTCCGTGATGCTGCTGGTCGGCATGGCCGTCGGCGTCGACTACTGCCTGTTCTACCTGCGCCGCGAGCGCGAGGAGCGGGACGCGGGGCGGGACGCGGGCACCGCGCTCAGGATCGCCGCCGCCACCAGCGGCCGTGCGGTCATCGTCTCCGGTGTCACGGTCTGCGTGGCGATGGCGGGCATGCTGTTCACCGGTCTCGCCACCTTCGAGGCGATGGGTCTGGCCTCGCTGATGGTGGTGGCCGTCGCCATGGTCGGCTCGGTGACGGTGCTGCCCGCGCTGCTGTCGCTGCTGGGCGAGCGGGTCGAGAAGGGCCGGCTCCCGTTCCTGGGCCGGCGCCGCAAGCACCGGACGGACGAGGGAAGCCGGTTCTGGACCGCCGTGCTGCGGGGCGTGCTGGCCAAGCCGCTGGTATCCGTGCTCGTGGCGGCCGGCGCGCTGCTCGCGGTGGCCGCGCCCGCGCTGGGCATGAAGACCCAGCAGCTCACGCTGGACCAGGAGTTCGGCGACTCGCTGCCGATCGTGCAGACCTACAACCGCATCAACGACGCGTTCCCGGGCGGCTCCGAACCGGCCCAGGTGGTCGTGAAGGCCAGGGACATCCAGGCACCCGAGGTGCGGCGGGCGCTGGCCGACTTCAAGCAGCGGGCGATCTCCTCGGGCGCCTCGCGCGGCCCCGTCGACATCAAGTTGCACGAGGCACAGAACATCGCCCTGATCTCCGTACCGCTGGTCGGCGGCTCCGACATGGACCGGGCGGTCAAGAGCCTCGACAAGCTGCGCGACGAGGTCCGGCCCGCCACCCTCGGCAAGGTCGAGGGAGTCCAGGCGCCGGTCACCGGACAGGTCGCCGGCAACAAGGACTTCAACGACCAGCTGCTCGGCTCCGTCGTCCCGGTCTTCGCGTTCGTGGTCGTCTTCGCCTTCCTGCTGATGCTGCTGTCGTTCCGCTCACTGACCGTCGCGATCACGTCCATCGTGCTCAACCTGCTGTCGGTGGGCGCCGCCTACGGCATCCTCGTCGCCGTCTTCCAGCACGGCTGGGGTGCCTCGCTGGTGGGCGCGGAGGGCGTCGGCGCGGTCGTCACCTGGCTGCCGCTGTTCCTCTTCGTGATCCTGTTCGGCCTGTCCATGGACTACCACGTGTTCGTCGTCTCCCGGATCCGCGAGGCGCGGATGCGCGGCCGCAGCACCAAGGAGGCGATCCAGCACGGGGTGGTCACCACGGCCGGGGTCGTCACCAGTGCCGCCGTCATCATGGTCGCCGTGTTCGCGATCTTCGGCACCCTGTCCATGCAGTCCATGAAGCAGATGGGCGTGGGACTGGCCGCCGCCGTCCTCATCGACGCGACCGTCATCCGAGGGGTGCTGCTGCCGGCCGTGATGGCGCTGCTCGGCGAACGCAACTGGTACCTGCCGAAGTGGCTGCACCGGCTGCCGGACCTCACCCACGACGAGTCGCCGGAGCCGGTCGCGGCGGCCCCGGTGCGCGGTGAGGGTGAGCGGCTGAGCGTCTGATTCCGCCCGTTGAGCACGATGGCCCGCCGGTTCCCGTGGGAACCGGCGGGCCATCGGCCGTACCTCTGGTCGTCCGGACCAGGCACGCGACTGCCGCGCACCTCCGGCCGCGGCGGGGCACCGCCGTCGCGCCCCTCTGGCCGCCTGGCCGGCCGGTGTCTACCGCCGTCGGCTCGCGGTCAGTTCGGCCTCGATCAGGTCGGCGGCCCGCCGGGTACCGCCCTCCTCGGCCATCTCCGCCTGGATCTCCTTCAGCCGCCGGGCCGGCTCCGGGTCACCGACGAGGGCGAGGGCGGTTTCGCGGAGCCGGTCGGCGGTGGCCTCCTCGGTGGACAGGCGGCGGGCGACGCCGAGGGACTGGAGCATGTCGGCGTTGCCGAACTGGTCGGCGGCCTGCGGTACGGCGATCATCGGCGTGGCGGTGGCCAGGCCTTCCTGGCTGCCGCCCGCACCGGCGTGCGTGACGAACAGGTCGGCCTGCCGCAGCACCGCCAACTGCGGTACCCAGTCCAGCACTTCGACGCCCACCGGTACGTCGCCCAGCTCGGCGGGGCTGACGTGCCTGCCGATCTGCAGGACGAGGTGCCAGCCGGGCAGGTCACCGAAGGCGCGCAGGCAGGCGCGGTAGAAGGCGGGCTGTTTGGTGAAGGCCGAACCGAGGGAGACCAGGACCACCTTCTCGGCGTCGGCGGGCCGCTGCCAGTCTCCCTGGTCGGCGCGGTCGCCCTGGCAGGCGCCGACGAAGGTGTGGACACGCTCGTCGACCCGGTCGGCGTTCGGCTGGAGCGCCTTCGGGATGAGGACGAGGGAGCGGGCGGGCCGGCCGGCGAACGGATCGGGGTGCTCGGTGATCCCGTTCTCCGCCAGCCAGGCCGAGAAGCGGGCGTAGTAGGCCCGCCCCCGCTCGGTCTTCCTCGGCTCCGCCCACATGGGCTCGGCGACCTCCTCCTCGTAGCCGTCCCAGGCGACGAGGTTCGGTGAGAGGGAGATCGCCTGGACGCCCCAGCGGTGGGCGAGGACGCGGGCCGGGTAGGAGGCGATGTCGTGCAGGACGAGGTCGGGCTCGTCGCCCTCGTAGGCCCGGATCAACTGCGGCAGTGCCTGGATCGCGTCGTCCAGGAACGGTTCCACGTTGTCCAGCAGGGTGGTCCCCCAGGCCTCCGGGTCGGCGTCCGGTCCGGGCAGCGTGGAGGCGTAGGGCACGGGCCGGGCGCCGGTCGCGGCCACCTTCTCGGCGAAGGCGGGCGGGACGGCGTAGGTGACCCGGTGGCCCCGGGCGACGAGTTCGCGGATCACCTCCAGGCTGGGGTTCACATGGCCGTGGGCGGCGATGGAGAACATGGCGAGGTGTGCGGGTCCGGTGCGAGCGGTCATGCCTTCGAAGCTAAGCGAGACGATACGTCTCGTACAATCGATTTACGGCACTGGGGTCATCGCTGGTACCGGGCCAGCACCAGGTTGCCGTCCTTCTCCAGGCGTCCGCGCAACTCGTCCAGGCCGATCGCGCCGCTGTAGTACTCCTGGAAGGCCGGGGTGGCCACCTTGTCCTTCCACTCCGGGTAGCCGCGCACGGACTGGGCGGGCGCCGGCCGCAGGTGGGCCGCCAGGGCGGTGCCGGTGGCCCAGCCGTTCTTCGCGGTGCGCAGGGCCGGGTCCTTCAGGGCCTCGGTGCCGGTGGGCAGCATCCAGTCGCCCAGGGCGAGGCGCACCATGTTCTTCGGCCGCAGCAGGAAGTCGATGAACTCGGCGGCCTCCTTCTTGTGCGGGCAGTCGGCGGCGACGGACAGGGTCTGCGGACTGACGCCCTGGGTGAGCCCGTCGGCGCCCGCCGGGGCGGGCAGCACCTCCCAGTGGAAGCCCCTCGGGGCCTGCTGGACGATCTGCTGGCGGTAGGAGAAGCCCAGCGGGACCATCGCGTACCGGCCGCCGAAGAAGCCGGGCAGCGTGTCCGAGCCGCCGCTGCCCAGCGTCGAGGCCGGCGCGCTGTGGTCGGTGGCGACCTGGTCGTGGACGGTACGGGGCACGACCGCGTCACCGGCCTCGAACCGGACGGTCACCCTGCCGTCGGCGCCCCGCTGGAAGAGCCGGCCGCCCGCCGAGAGGGACAGGTTGAGCGTGGCGCTGACGGGCTCCTTCAGCGGCCAGGCGACGCCGTACTTCCCATTGCCGCTGAGCCGCTTCGCCGCCTGCCGGAACTCCGCCCAGCTCCACGGATGTGCGGGGGTGGGAATCCGTACCCCCGAGGCCCGCAGCCAGGCCGAGTTGGCGATCAGCACCCGGGGTTCCTGCAGGAACGGCACGCCGTAGATCCCCCGGCCGAAGGTCGCCGTCTCCCAACTGCGCTCCGGTATGCCGGACTTGAGCCGGGCGGGCAGCAGTTCGGTGAGGTCGGCGAGATAGCCGCCGTAGGCGAAGTCGGTGAGGTCGTCGGAGGCGTCGTGGATGACGTCCGGGGCCTCGCCACCCTCGAAGGAGGTGAGCAGCTGGTCGTGGACGCTGTCCCAACTGCCCTGGACGTACTCGACCTTGACGTCCGGATGGGCCGCGTTCCACTCCTCGACCAGTTCCCTGTTGGCCGTCACGGACTCCTGCTGCCAGGCCAGTGACTCGAAGCGCAGGGTGATCGGGCCGCCGTCGCCGTGCTCCCGCGAGGAGCAGCCCGCGAGGAGGAGCAGGAGAACGACGAGTGCCGTCGTGATCCGGGTCCGCATCAGCTCTTCACCGCCCCGGCGAGCAGGCCGCCCGTGATCCGGCGCTGGACGAGGGCGAAGACGGCCAGCGAGGGCAGGGTGGCGAGGAAAGCGGCCGCGGCGAGCGGGCCGAGGTCCGCGGCCCCCTCCGCGCCGATGAAGTGGGTGAGAACGACCGGGAGGGTCTGCTTCCCGGAGCTCTTCAGCAGTACCAGCGCGAAGAAGAACTCGTTCCACGCCGTGACGAACGCGAACAGCGCGGTCGCCGCGATCCCCGGCGCGAGCAGCGGCGCCGTCACCGAAACCAGGGTTCTGAGCCGCCCGGCCCCGTCGACGGCCGCGGCCTCCTCCAGTTCGGCGGGCACGGCCCTGACGTAGCCGACGAGCATCCACAGCGCGAACGGCAACGCCCACACCACGTACACCAGCACCAGCCCCGGCAGGGAGTCGATCAGCCGCAGCCGCTTCAGCACCAGGAACAGCGGGATGATCACCAGCACGAACGGGAACGCCTGGCTGACCACGACCCATCCGCTCGCCGCTCTGGACAGCGGGGACCGGTGCCGCGCCATGGCGTACGCCATAGGCGTCGCGATCAGTACGGCGACGGCGGCGGCCCCCGCCGCGACGAGCAGCGAGTTGAGGGCGGCGTGCAGCAGCGGCTGCTCGTCGAAGGCCTGCCGGAAATTGTCCAGGGTGGGGTGCCGCGGGATCCAGGTGGGGTGCAGGCTGCCCAGTTCACGGGGTGACTTGAACGCGGTGGACAGCAGCCACAGGAGGGGGAAGGCCAGGAAGACGAGATAGGCGAGCAGGGCCGCGTACTGACCGGCGCGGGCCGCGGGGCGGGGCCTCACGCGTCCTCACCGCCCCGCAGCCGGCCGGCCAGGAACACCGCGAGCAGGATCGAGATCACCGCGACCATGACGCATCCCATCGCCGCCGCGTAGCCGAACTGGCCGTAGCGGAAGGCCTCTTCGTAGGCGAACAGCATGGGCAGCCGGGTCTTTCCGCCGGGCCCGCCGTTCGTGAGCACGTACACCAGGGCGAAGGAGTTGAAGTTCCAGATCAGGTTGAGGGCGGTGATCGACAGGGCCACCGGCCGCAGGGCGGGCCAGGTCACCGCGCGGAAGCGGCGCCAGGCGCCGGCGCCGTCCACGGCCGCCGCCTCGTGCAGTTCGGGCGGGGTGTTCTGCAGCCCTGCGAGCAGGGCGACCGTGGTCTGCGGCAGGCCTGCCCACACGCCGACGACGATGACGGCGGGCAGCGCGGTGGCGAGGCCGCTCAGCCAGTCCCGGCCGTCGCCGAGACCCAGGTCGTGCAGGGTCTCGTTGAGGACGCCCGCGTCCGGGTTGTACACCAGCCGCCACATGACGCCGACGACGACCTCGGGCATGGCCCACGGGACGATCGCGAGGGCGCGGGCGAGCCACCGCAGCCGTAACTCCTCGTTGAGCAGGAGGGCGAGACCGAGGGCCAGCAGGAACTGGGGCACCGTCACGCCCACCGCCCACACCAGGCCGATGCGGAACGACTCCCAGAACAGCGTGTCGTGCAGCAGGTCCCGGAAGTTGAGGCCGCCGATCCACTGGGTGGCGGCCGTCCGGCCGGACTGCGCGTCCGTGAACGCCAGCAGGATGCCGTACAGCAGCGGACCAGCACTGAGGACGAGGATCGGGATCAGAGCCGGCAGGACCAGGAACCAGGCGCCGTGACCGGCGGCACCCCCGGTCCGCCGTCTCGCCTCGGCCGCCGGCGTCACCACTGATGTCGCCGCTGATGTCACGGAATCAGCCCCTTTGCCTGCTCCGGGTTGGCGTGTTCATGGTCGTGAAGGCCTGGTACCTCGTCAAGGGACCGCGCACACGGTCCGACCTGTACGAATGCGAGACTGGCCGAAGACCGGACACGCACGGCGTGGGAAGACGGCACGGAGGCGGACGATGGACGAGGCACGGGCGCGGGACGTACTGGCCGCGGCGGGGGTGCTGCCGGGCCCGGTTCGGGACGCGCGGCTCCTCGCCCTCGGTGAGAACGCGGTGTTCGCCGCCGGTGACCTGGTGGTCAAGGTGGGCCGCGACGCCGAGCTGCTCGACCGGGCCGGGCGCGAACTGGACATCGCCGGCTGGCTGGCCGCGGCGGAGGTCCCCGCCGTGCGGGCGGCCGAGCCGAAGCCGCTGCTGGTGGAGGGGCACCCGGTGACGGTGTGGCACCGGCTGCCCGACCCGGTACGACCGGCCGAGCCGCGGGATCTGGCCAGGCTGCTGCGGACCGTGCACGCACTCCCCTCGCCTCCCTTCGCCCTGCCGCCCCGCGATCTGCTGGGCGGCGTGGAACGCTGGCTGCGGCTCGCGGGTGCGGCGATCGCCCCCGGGGACGCCGCCTACCTGCGCGAGCGCCGGGACGGTTTCGCCGCCGCCGCGGCCGCGCTGACGCCCCGTCTGGCGCCGGGGCCGATCCACGGCGACGCGCTGCCCCGCAATGTGCACGTCGGCCCCGACGGCCCCGTCCTCGTCGACCTGGAGACCTTCTCCGCCGACCTGCGCGAGCACGACCTGGTGGTCATGGCACTCTCCCGCGACCGCTACGGCCTGCCCGCCGAGGCGTACGACTCCTTCGCGGAGACTTACGGCTGGGACGTGCGGGAGTGGGAGGGCTGCGGGGTGCTCCGCGGGGCTCGCGAGACCGCCAGCTGTGCGTGGGTGGCCCAGCACGCGCCGAGCAGCCCCAAGGCCCTGGCCGAGTTCGAGCGCCGGGTGGCGTCGCTGCGGGACGGGGACGAGACGGTGCGCTGGTATCCGTTCTGAGACCGCCCAGCCGTCCGCTACGCGGACTGCGCGGGCCGGCTCTCGGACAGCTCCCGCAGGGGCCACATCCCGTCGACCACCGCTTGCGCGTCTCCCTTGCGGCGCAGGAACGCCTGGAAGTCCGCCGCCCACCCCGCGTACCACTCGATCTGACGCAGATGCAGCTCCGCCGGGCCCAGGGACGCGATCTTCGGGTGGCGGGCGGCTATCGCGGAGGCGAGGCGGGCCGCCGCGAGGGCGTCGGCCGAGGCGTTGTGGGCCGCGTCGAGGACTATGCCGTACTCGGCGCAGACCGCCTCCAGGTTCCGCTTGCCGCGGCGGTAGCGGTCGACCCAGCGGTCGATGGTGTAGGGGTCGACGACCGGCGCCGGGGCGAGGCCGCCCAGCCGGTCGGAGAGCGACGGCAGTCCGTACCGGCGCAGTTCGGCGGAGAGCAGGGTGAGGTCGAAGGCCGCGTTGTAGGCGACCACCGGGACACCCGTCCGCCAGTAGGAGACCAGGACCTCCGCGATGGCGTCGGCGACCTCGTCGGCCGGCCGGCCCTCGGCGGTCGCGCGTTCGTTGCTGATGCCGTGCACGGCCACCGCGTCGGCCGGGATCTCCACGCCCGGATCCGCCAGCCATTCCCGGCGCCCCATGGGCTCACCGGCCCTGACCTCGATCACCGCGCCGGTGACGATGCGCGCCTCACGCGGATCGGTCCCGGTCGTCTCCAGGTCGAAGCCGATCAGCAGCTCCCGGTGCCAGCCCATGGGCGGCCCCCCTTCTTGGTGGTGCTTTCCCCCAGTGGCCTCCACCCTCGCACGCGGCACTGACAATCCGAGGACCGCGTTCCGCTTGCCGGGGTGGACAGTTCAGGACACCGGGCGTGAATCCGCCCAAGCCAGCTCGAATTCCTCGCGGTATGTCGGGAAGAGTCCGGCTTCGCCGACGTCGTCCGACTTGACCAGCCGGCTGCCGCCCCGCAGCACCAGCACCGGCGACTCCATGCCGCGCGCTCCGCGCAGATAGGACTGCACCACCCCGATGCCGTCGGCGCCGTCCCCGTCCACCAGGTACGCGGTGAAGCGGGGCGTCTCGTCGTAGACCTGGATCTCGAAGGCGCCGGGATCGCGCAGCCGGGACCGCACCCGGCGCATGTGCAGGATGTTCATCTCGACGGACCGGCTCAGTTCGCCCCGTTTCATGCCGAGTTCCCGCTCGCGACGCTTGACCGCGCTGGAGGCGGGGTTGAGGAAGAGCAGCCGCACCCGGCAGCCGGACTCGGCGAGCCGGACCAGCCGGCGCCCGGAGAAGTTCTGCACCAGCAGGTTGAGGCCGATGCCGATGGCGTCGACCCGGCGGGCGCCCCCGAAGAGGTCCTCGGCCGGGAACTGGCGCATGAGCCGCACCCGGTCGGCGTGGACGGCCACGACGTCCGCGTACCGGTCGCCGACCAGGTCCTCGACCGCGTCGACCGGCAGCCGGCGCGCGGAGGGCACGTCGCCGCCCGCGCCGAGCATCTCCAGCAGCCGGGCCGAGGCCCGCTCGGCCTGGTCCAGGACCGCCCCGGACAGGGCCCGGTTGCGGGAGACGACGTTGCGGGTCACCTCCAGCTCGTCCAGGGCGAGTTCGAGGTCGCGGCGCTCGTCGAAGTACGGCTCGAAGCACGGCCAGTGCTGCACCATCAGCTCGCGCAGCTGCGGCAGCGTGAGGAAGCTGAGCACGTTGTCGTCGGCCGGGTCGAGCAGATAGCCCTTGCGGCGGCTGACCTCGCGGACGGCTACCGCCCGCTGCACCCACTCCTGCCCGGCGGGTCCGGCCGCGGCCACCACCCACTCGTCGCCGTGGACGGGTTCGTAGATGGGGCGCAGCACGGCGGCCACCACCGCGCGCAGCCGCTGTTCGACGAGGTTCAGCCAGATGTAGGCCCGGCCCGCCCGCTGGGCGCGCGTGCGCACCTCGAGCCAGGCGTCGGCGTCCCAGTCCAGTTCCGGCCCGATGGAGCCCGTGGCGTCCATCGGGCGGGCCAGGGACACCGCGCCGGGCGGGACGTCTGTGGAGTTCCCCTCGTGACCCTCGTCACCAGGGGGCAGCTCCAGCCCTCCCGAGCCCACCCGTGCACCGCCTTCCGCCACCCTGGGCCTTCCCCGTCTCAACGATCAAGGAAGGGTACTCCGGGAGCGGTCGGCGATGCAGCCGGATGGACAGGTCGGTTTCTCAACTACGCGGCCGCCAGTGGCCGTTCTGCCATGCCAGCTCGTCGGGAGTGAGCGGATTCATAGCCGTGACGTCCCTCGGGGCGATGGCGAAGCCCTGCCAGTGGATCGGCATGGGCTGCTGGTCCTCGTCCCGGGCGATGTGGTGGAAGCCGACGTTCATCCAGACGACCGGGTGAGTGAGCGTCTGGCCGTTGACCCACTTGTCCACGGACTTGCCCGACCCGGCCGGGCAGGCACCGGGGTTGTTGCTGGCGAACTGCTCGCACTTGTTGTACTCGGTGAAGTACACGTCGTGCTTGGTGAAGCTGCGGCCCGGGTACTTCGTGGTGGGCCCGGGGACGATCTCGTACGAACGGGCGTGCCCGTCCTTGTTCTTGCCGGTGGCGCTGACCATCCGCCACCAGCGGTAGGTCTTGTAGTCACCCGCGAGTTCCTTGGTGACGTTGGTGCGGGTGGTCTTGTTGGTGGGCGCCTGCTGGCCGTGGGCCGGGGCGGTGACGGCGGAGTCGTACTGCTCGACCTTGGTCTTGGAGGAGCCGTCGAGGCCGAAGTCCAGCCGCCAGAAGACGTTGTGGCTGTGGCTGGTGGCGTAGGCCTTGGCGCCCTTGCCTATGGGCCAGCCGCGACCGTCGCCGGCGTCGTAGTCGTCGTAGGAGAGGCTGCCGGTGGCGCCGACGTTCATGTTGACGGTGCCGTCGTCCTGGAAGCGCCACTCGGTCATGTACTCGTACCAGCCGACCTGGTTGACCGTGTAGACGAGCAGGTCCTTGCCCTGCGCCTGGAAGACCTTGTTCGCGCTGTCGCCCTGCATGCGGTACGCGTGGCCGCGCGAACGCGTGGTCGTGCACAGGCCCTTGACGTCGGCGTGCTCCGGGTCCCAGGCCTCCGGGACGTGGATGGTCTTGATGGTGCCGCCGGGGCACTCGCCGGGCGCCAGGTTGACCAGGCCCTGGGCGAAGCCGAAGCCGGTCAGGTCGTCGTACTCGACGCTGCCGTCGTCGTAGGGGACGTCGATCTGGGCGAGGCGGGCGCTGTTGAGCACCTTGATCGGCTTCGGCTCGCCCTTGGGCTGGTAGGAGACGTTCTCCAGGACGAGTCCGGCCTTGCTGTCGTAGCGATAGCACATGCGCCAGGTGGTGCCGCTTGAGAGCTTCTGCTCGATCTTGTAGGCGGTGCTGCAGTCGGCGGCCGCGGCGGGGGCGGCCTTGGGCTGGGCGACGGCCGGTCCGGCGCCGGCCGTGGCACCGGCGGCCAGCGCGGCCACGCCGACGCCGACCGCCGCACGCGCGCGTGCACGACTGATTCTGTTCGCGGGCATGACGAAGTGGCTCCCTTGCAGGAAAGCGAGTTGGAAAAGCGAACGGGCGACTGCGGCTCAGTGGCGGTCGAGCTTGGCGACCTTCCGGGCGCTCAGGTCGACGACCAGCCACCGGGCGTCGATCCAGGGGCCGTTCCTGACCTTCGGGAACAGCCGCACGCAGCGGTGTTCGCCGCACTTGTCGAGCTCCGCCGGCTGGCCGCCCGGAGTGGCACGGAAGACCGCGCCGTTGAGCAGCAGCTGGCCCGGCGAGGTCAGTTCATGGCCGGTGGCGTCCTTGTAGTCCGCCTTGAGGCCCGCGCCCAGCGGGTCGGCGATCAGCAGCTTGGCCGCCTCGGCGTTCTCGGCGCGGCTCAGCGGCGGCTGGACACCGTGCTGGGTGCCGGTCTGTTCGACCTTGCCGGTCTCCAGATCGACCGTCTTGGTGACCAGCGTGTCGGTCTTGTAGTCGTAGAACGTCACGTCCGCCCGGCGCGGCGCGTTCGGGTCGTCCAGCTCGTCCGCCTCCGGGTCGGCGAGGTCGACGCTCAGGCGCTGCGGACCGCGGCCGCCGTCGACGTTCTCACCCGTGTGCAGCAGCTGCTGGTTCAGGGCGATCTTCGCGACCCGCTGGATCTCGTCGTCGGTCAGCGGGTCGCGGCCCGTGCCCTTCTTCCCCTCGGCCGGCGCCTGCTCCACCACGCCAGGCGGAGCCCCGTCGGGCCCCTGGCCCGCCTGCTGCGCGGCCTGGGGGCCGCCGCCCTTGCTTCCTCCCGTCTCGTCCGCCCCTGCCGTGCCCGGCAGGGTGATCGCGACCATCGCGGCGGTCCCGGCCACCGCCAGGGCCGCACCGGCCACCACCTTGCCCAGATGGCGGTGCACTATCTCGCGCACATCTTCCCCCTACTCCCCCATGGTCCCCGGGAGTACGTGTTGCCCCACTGGTTCGGCACACGGCGGGTACACAAGTCGCCGTATGCACTGGTCGGCCGGTAAGAGGGGCGTAAGTCACAGGAGGTTCCCTCACTTTCGGGGAGACTCGTGGCCAACGCCGCCCCAGCGGGGCGGCACACCTGGAAGAGTCGTGTCCATGCAGGTCTGGCCTGGAGAGGCGTATCCGCTCGGCGCAACCTATGACGGCGCCGGAACCAACTTCGCGGTCTTCACGGAGGCCGCGAACCGAGTAGAGCTGTGTCTGCTGCACGACGACGGCTCGGAGACGGCGGTGGAACTGCGCGAGAGCGACGCGTTCGTGCGGCACGCGTACGTGCCGGGCGTCATGCCGGGACAGCGGTACGGGTTCCGGGTGCACGGCCCGGACGACCCCGGGCGCGGGCTGCGCTGCAACTCGGCGAAGCTGCTGCTCGACCCGTACGCGAAGGCGATCAGCGGGGCCGTCCGGTGGGGAGAGGAGGTGTACGGCTACCACTTCGGCGCCCCGGACAGGCGCAACGACCTGGACTCGGCGCCGCACACCATGACCTCGGTGGTGATCAACCCGTACTTCGACTGGGGCGACGACCGGCCGCCGCGCACCGACTACCACCACACGGTGATCTACGAGGCCCATGTGAAGGGCCTGACCATGCGCCACCCGGGGCTGCCCGAGGAGCTGCGCGGCACGTACGCGGCGCTCGCGCACCCGGCGATCATCGAACACCTGACCAAGCTGGGCGTGACCGCGCTCGAGCTGATGCCCGTACACCAGTTCGTGAACGACCACCGGCTGGTCGACATGGGCCTGAACAACTACTGGGGCTACAACACCATCGGCTTCTTCGCCCCCCACAACGCGTACGCCTCCTGGGGCGACCGCGGCCAGCAGGTCCTGGAGTTCAAGTCGGCGGTCCGGGCGCTGCACGAGGCCGGCATCGAGGTCATCCTGGACGTCGTCTACAACCACACCGCCGAGGGGAACCATCTGGGCCCGACGCTGTCCTTCAAGGGCATCGACAACCCCTCGTACTACCGTCTCGCGGACGACCCGCGCTACTACATGGACACCACGGGCACCGGGAACTCGCTGCTCATGCGGTCCCCGCACGTGCTCCAGCTGATCATGGACTCGCTGCGGTACTGGGTGACCGAGATGCACGTCGACGGGTTCCGCTTCGACCTCGCGGCCACGCTGGCCCGGCAGTTCCACGAGGTGGACCGGCTGTCGTCGTTCTTCGACCTGGTGCAGCAGGACCCGGTGGTCTCCCAGGTGAAGCTGATCGCCGAGCCGTGGGACGTGGGTGAGGGCGGCTACCAGGTGGGCAACTTCCCGCCGCTGTGGACCGAGTGGAACGGCAAGTACCGGGACACCGTCCGGGACCTGTGGCGGGGAGAGCCGCGGGCGCTCGCGGAGTTCGCCTCGCGGCTGACCGGCTCCTCGGACCTCTACCAGGACGACGGCCGCCGCCCGCTCGCCTCCATCAACTTCGTCACCTGCCACGACGGTTTCACGCTGCACGACCTCGTCTCGTACGACCAGAAGCACAACAAGGCCAACGGTGAGGACAACCGGGACGGCGAGAGCCACAACCGGTCCTGGAACTGCGGCGTGGAGGGCGACACCGACGACCCGGACGTGCTCGGGCTGCGCGCCCGCCAGATGCGGAACTTCCTCGCTACGCTGATGCTGTCCCAGGGCGTGCCGATGATCAGCCACGGCGACGAGTTCGCCCGCACCCAGACCGGCAACAACAACGCCTACTGCCAGGACAACGAACTGTCCTGGGTGGACTGGCCCGAGGACGGCAGCGACCTGCTGGAGTTCGTCCGCGCGATGGTGTGGCTGCGCCGGGACCACCCGGTCTTCCGGCGCCGTCGCTTCTTCCACGGGCGCCCGGTGGAGGGCACCCACGACGAGCTGTCCGACGTCGCCTGGTTCACCCCCGAGGGCGGCGAGATGGCCCAGCGGGACTGGGACTCGGCGCAGGCGTCCGCGCTGACGGTGTTCCTGAACGGAAACGCGATCTCCGAGCCCGGTCCGCGCGGGGAGCGGATCGCCGACGACTCCTTCCTGCTGATGTTCAACGCCTCGCCGGACCCGCTGGGCTTCCTGGTGCCGGTCGACCACGGCCGGCAGTGGCAGGTGGTCGTCGACACGGCCCGCCCGGACGGGGTGCCGCCGGGCACGGGCGCGAAGGTGGCGGCCGGTGACCGTCTCACCCTGCCGGACCGCAGCCTGACGGTGCTGCAGCGGCCGGCGTAGGGAGCCGGGCCGGGCCACGGCCGCTGAACCGTGCCGCAGCGTGGTCCGGACGAGCGCACCGAGTGAGCGGCACACCGCCGTGGCCCAGCCGCGACGGGGCCGCATCTCCGGTCCGGAGGAGCGGCGCTACCTTCTGTCCGGACCGGCCTCCTGGCGGGGCCGTGCGTCGCGCACCCGCGCGCGTCGGGCGGGTTCGGCCGGTGACCGGTACGCCGTCGGGCGTGCCGTCAGCCCGACGGCGCAGGCGAGCACGACCGCCGTGCTCGCCGCCGCGAACGCGGCCGTGCTCTCGAAGGAGAGCGCGCCGCCGACGACGGGCTCGGGGGCGCCCGCGCGGCGGACGAGGGCGACCAGGCGGGTGCGGGCCAGCGGGCCGACGAGCGGCACGGTGGCACCGGCCGCGGCCCCCAGGACGGCCGGCGCGGCCGTGGACAGGCCGGCGAGGGCACCGGTGACCAGGGCCGGCCACGGCGAACGCGTCGGCGAGCGAGAACGCGAGGACGACCGTCTGCTGGCCGTGCCGGTCCGCGAGCCGCCCCACCAGCGGGCCGCAGGCCACCTGGCCGAGGGCGAGCGCACCGCCGGTCAGGCCGGCGGCGGCCGGCGAACCGCTCGTGCGGGCGACGAGCAGCACGCTGCCGAACTGGATGGTGGCGGTCGGCAGCCGTCCCAGGAACGACAGGCACGGCAGCAGCGGCCCGGTCAGGCCGATCACCTCGCGATACGTGCCCAGCGCGCCGCGTCGTCCATGCCGTGTCCGGGACCGCTCATGTGTTCCCATCGCTCGAAGCCAGACACGCGTGCGTGGGTCCGTGCAGGGGTCGATGACACGAAAGACGGCGGGCTGGGTACGTAGCTTTCCATGACTTCTGCGCGACCCGGACCGGAGGTGCCCACGGCCACCTACCGGCTGCAACTCCAGCCCGCGTTCCCGTTCGCCGCCGCCGCCGCGGCCGTACCGTATCTGGCGTCGCTCGGCGTCTCGCACCTGCACCTCTCCCCCGTCCTGGAGGCCGTCCCCGGCTCCATGCACGGCTACGACGTGGTGGACCACGCGCGCGTGCGCGAGGAACTGGGCGGTGAGGAGGGCCTGCGCGCGCTGGCGGACACCGCGCGGGAGCACGGCCTGGGTCTGGTGGTGGACATCGTGCCGAACCACATGGCCATGGTGCCCCGCCACAACCGCGCCCTGTGGGAGGTGCTCCGCGAGGGGCCGGAGTCGCCCTACGCACGCTGGTTCGACATCGACTGGGAGGCGCAGGGCGGCCGCGTGCTGCTGCCCGTGCTCGGTGGCCCGGTCGGGGCGGAACTGGACCACCTCGTGGTCGACGGAGACGTGCTGCGCCACCACGACCACGCCTTCCCGCTCCGCGCGGGCACCGAGAACCTGCCGCTGCCCCTGCTGCTGGACGCCCAGTGGTACCGCCCGGTGTGGTGGCGGCTGGCCCGAACCGAGCTGAACTACCGTCGTTTCTTCAGCATCTCCGAACTGATCGGGCTGCGCGTGGAGGACCCGGAGGTGTTCGACGCCACCCACGCCAAGGTCCTCCAGCTGCTGCGCGAGGGCGTGGTCGACGGGCTGCGGATCGACCATCCCGACGGTCTCGCGGATCCCGACGGCTACCTGGAGCGGCTGCACGCGGCGACC
This sequence comes from Streptomyces sp. NPDC044061, assembly GCF_056434305.1. NCBI lineage: Bacteria > Bacillati > Actinomycetota > Actinomycetes > Kitasatosporales > Streptomycetaceae > Streptomyces > Streptomyces sp. NPDC044061. The sequence goes on from NZ_JBWKFL010000025.1 coordinate 18,244, forward strand.
GGCGGGCGCTGGACCGTCGTGGAGAAGATCCTCGCCGACGGCGAGCGCCTGCCCTCCTCCTGGCCCGTCGCGGGCACCACGGGCTACGACGCCCTGCGCCAGGTCGACGGCGTGTTCACGGACCGCACCGGGGCGTACGAACTGCTCGGACGGTACCGGGCGTTCGCGGCGCCGCAGACGGACCGGGGCGGCAACTGGGACGCCACCGCGCGGCGGGCCGCCTACAAGGTGCTCACGCACGAGCTGGCCACCGAGACCGACCGGCTCACCCGGGTGGCCGCCCGGCTGTGCGCCGCCGCCCCGGACCTCTCGCTGCGCGACCGGGCGCCCTGGGCGCTGCGCACCGCTCTGGAGGAGTTGCTGGTCCGGTTGCCGGTGTACCGGCCGTACGCCTCCGGTGACGCGTCCGCCGTCGTCACCGAGGCGGCCGCCGGGGAGGCCCGGCTGGCCTTCGTGGTGCCCGAGGAGGCCGACGCCGTCGACATCGTGCGCCGGCTGCTGGTCGAGGAGCCGGGCGACGGGTCGGCACCGGACCACGCCGACAAGGTGGAGTTCCGGACCCGGTTCGCGCAGACCGCGGCAGCGCTGCGCGCCAAGGCCGTGGAGGACACGGCGTTCTACCGCTATGTGCCGCTGCTGTCGGCGGCCGAGGTGGGCGGCGATCCGGGCGCGCCCGGGGTGGCCCCGGAGGACTTCCACGCGTACTGCGCGCGCGTGCAGCGCGACTGGCCGCTCACCGGCACGGTCGTCTCCACCCACGACACCAAGCGCAGCGCCGATGTGCGCGCGGCGCTGGCCGTGCTCACCGAATGCCCGGACCGCTGGGCCGGGTTGCTCGCCGAAGTGACCCTTCCCGAGGAGGGCGTGCCGGACGGGCAGCTGGCCTGGGCCGCCTGGCAGACGGTGTTCGGGCTGGGGCCGGCGGAGGAGGAACGGATCCAGGGGGCGCTGCTGAAGCATGTGCGCGAGGCGGGCATGTACACGAGCTGGACGGAGCAGGAGCCGCCGTACGAGGAGGCGGTGGCGGCCTTCGTCGCGGCCGGGCCGTGCGGTCCGCCCGGCGAGCGCGTGGCCGCCTTCCGCAAGGCGCTGGAGCCGCACATCCGGGCGAACGTCCTGGGCACCGCGCTGGTCCAGCTGACGATGCCGGGGGTGCCGGACGTGTACCAGGGCACGGAGAGCGAGTACCGGGCGCTGGTGGACCCGGACAACCGGCGGCCGGTGTCGTTCCCCGCCGCGGCGCCCGGCGAGAAGGACGCCCTGACGGCGGCGGCGCTGCGGCTGCGCGCCCGGCGGCCCGGCGCCTTCGGCGCGTCGGCGACGTACGACCCGCTCACCGCGGACGGGCCGGCTGCGGAGCACTGTGTGGCGTTCGCGCGCTCCGGCGAGGTGGTCACGGCGGTGACCCGGCTGTCGCTGCGGCTGGCGGAGTCCGGCGGCTGGCGGGAGACGGGGCTGGAGCTGCCGCCCGGGCGGTGGGCGGACGTGCTGACCCCGGGCCGGGAGTTCACCGGGCACGCACGCGTGGCGGACCTGTTCGAGCGGCTGCCGGTGGCGCTGCTGGAGCGGACCGGGTCCGAGGAGTGACGCGGCCCGCCCTGCTCGCGGGACGTGGCCCGCATCGGCAGTGAGCGCACGGAGCGCAGCGCTTGCGGCGGCCACCGGTGTGTGCGTCCGGGCGCCCCCTGGAGCCTCCCCCGCCGGATGCTTGACAGTTCACCCACGCCGTGCGGCACTTGGAGGGCGAAGCAGGGCGGACAAATCGGGGGTGAGTCTCCTGCCGGAGCAGCGCTACCCCAGCGTTCCCGAACTGGTTGCCACCGCAAGGGCGCTGGCCGCTCGGGAACCGGGGCTGTGTTCGCTCAGACAGGTGGGCGTCTCACGGGCCGGCCGGCCCCTGCACCTGCTTTCGGTGGGGCACGCCGGCCGGGCGGTGCTGGTGGTGGCGGGCGCCCACGCCAACGAACCCGCGGGCGGCTCCACCCTCCGCGTGCTTGCCGAACGGGTGTCGGCCGAGCGGGAGTTGCGGAGCGGTACCTCCTGGCACTTCCTGCTGTGCGCGGACCCGGACGGCGCGAGCCTGCACGTGACCCCGGCGCCGCGCAGCCTGCTCGACTACCACCTCGGCTTCTACCGGCCGACGGGCGCGGAGCAGCCGGAGTGGTCGCCGGCGGTGCTTCCGCCGGACCGGCTGCCGCCCGAGACCCGGGCGCTCACCGGGGTGATCGACGAGCTGCGCCCCTATCTGCAGGTGACGCTGCACGGCACCGACCTGGGCGGCAGCTGGGTTCAGTTGACGAAGGACGTGCCGGGACTCGCCGAGCCGTTCGCCAAGTCGGCGGCGCAGCTGCACATTCCGGTGGAGACGGGCGCCGCGGACGCCGCGGGCTGGCCGGCCTCGGGACCCGGGGTGCATGTGATGCCGGGCCCGGGGACCGGCGTCGCCTACCCGAGCCTGCCGGACGACGCACGGCACAGCACCTGGTACCACCCGCACCGCTACGGCGGTCTGACCGCGGTGGTGGAGGTGCCGATGTGGGCCAGCGACCTGGTGGACGACCCGGCGCCGCACCCGGCGCCGGCGGCGGCGATGCGGCGCCTGGCACAGCGGCTGCTGCGGGACGCGCTGGAGGTGGAGCGGGTGCTCGCCGGGTCGCTGCCCCGGCTGGAGGGCGCGGACGGGCCGCTGCTGCGGGCCGCGCGGTGGGCGCTGGAGCTGATACCGGGCCTGGCGCAGGACTGGATCCACACGCCGCCGGCCGGCACGACGATGGCGTACGTCGGCAGCGTGGACGCATTCGGGCGGCGGCTGCCGCTGCGGGCGGCGGCGATGCTGCTGCGGGTGCTGCAGGAGACGGACGACCGGGCGGCACCCGGACTCGAACAGCTCGTCGCCTCCTGGTGCGCGGCCTTCGCGGAGCGTTTCCGGGCCCGCTGGGTGCCGTTGGAGCACCAGGTGGAGCACCAGTCCCGGACGGTCCTGGTGGCGGCCCAGCAGGCGCGGGAACAGGCGGCGTGAGGCCTTCCCGCCCCGCGCCCGCGGGGAGCCGGGTCAGCGGTCCAGGGCGAAGACCGAGCCTGTGCGCACGCTCATGACGCACCGGCTGGAGTACGTCTCCTGGTACACGACCGGCCGTCCCTTCCACTGCCCGCGCGCGTGGACGGTCACGGGGGCGTAGATCATCGGGCAGAAGACGTCCTTGTCGTGCGGGATGCGGGCGATGTCACCGCCGGCGGCCGCGAGTTCGGCGCACGCCTCGGCCGCGTGCGGGTGGCCCAGCGGCGGCTCGCACAGCAGCAGCGTGCCCCGCGTGGTGCCGGAGCCGGCTTCGCCGCGGGTGACGGTGAGGTAGAGCCAGGAGCCTGGAAGCCTGTCCCGGGGAGCCGCCTGGGCCGGGCCCGCGGCAAGGAGTCCGGCGGCGGCCAGCAGGGCGCCGGCGGCCGCTGTCGCTCGGTTGATGTACGTCATTCCCGATGCATCGGCACGACGGGCCGCCTTCCCCACCCCGGCTCACCCGAACGGGACCGCCGGGGCGTACGGCCGTGCGCCGGTACGCCCGTGCGGGCGTGTCTCAGCGGGTGGCCAGCCGGAAGGCGATCCGCCCGAAGCCGACCTGGTCGCCCTCGCGAACCACGACGGCGCCGACCACCCGGCGGCCGTTGACCGTGGTCCCGTTGGTGGAGCCGAGGTCCCTGAGGATCCACAGGCCGCCCTGGCGGCGGAGTTCGGCGTGCACGCGGGAGACCGTCTCGTGGTTCAGGCGCAGCCCGTTCGCCGGGTCGCGGCCTATGCGCAGCGGATGGCCGCCCGCCGCCTGCGGGAGCAGCAGCTTGGGCAGCCGCTCGGCCTGCCAGGCCCGGCGCAGCCGCACGGTGAACCCGGAGACGGCTTCGACGGTGCCGAGGACCGCCCGGGAGAAACGGTTCTCGCGGGGCAGGTCGGCGGTGAGGGCGGCGAGTTCGTCGGCGCGGCGCGCGGCGAGGGCCAGTTCCATGCGGCGCACGAAGGTGTCGTGCGACAGCCGGCCCATGGCGACGCCGTCTCGCAGCACCTGCAGCGCCTTGTCGCGCTCCGCGTCGGACAGCCGCGCGGGATAGGTGGGAAACTCGAAGGACGACGTCACGCTGGTGATTGTCGGGTCTGTGAACCCCCGGTGTCCAGAAACGGGGAAAACGGTGCCCATGGCCGCGTACTTCCACGACACCCGCCGGGAAAGGACGGATTCGAAAGCGGATTGATCGCTTTCGCGGCACCATGGACGGACTACATCACGGTGAGCAGACGAAGGGGAACCGTCCGTGCAGTTCGAGGTGTGGGCACCGCAGGCAGACCGAGTGACGCTCCATTGCGACGGCGCCACGCGCGCGTTGGAACGTGTTCCGGAGCGCGCCGGCTGGTGGACGGGGGAGGCCGAGGCACGGGACGGCTCGCGGTACGGATTCGCGCTGGACGACGGTCCGGTGCTGCCGGACCCGCGCTCGCGCCGCCAGCCGGACGGTCCCGACGGCCCGAGCGCGGTCGTCGACCACGGGCGGTACGCATGGCGTACCGCGTGGACGGGGCGGGAGCTGCCGGGAGCGGTGCTCTACGAGCTGCACGTGGGCACGTTCACCCACGAGGGCACCTTGGACGCCGCCGCCGGGCGTCTCGAGCATCTGGTGGAACTGGGTGTCACACACGTGGAGTTGATGCCGCTCTGCCCCTTCCCGGGGCGGCACGGGTGGGGGTACGAGGGGGTGTCGCCGTGGGCCGTGCACGAGCCGTACGGCGGCCCCGAGGCGCTGAAGCGGTTCGTGGACCGCGCGCATGGACTCGGCCTGGGTGTCGTGCTGGACGTCGTGCACAACCACTTGGGCCCGTCGGGCAACTATCTGCCGCTGTTCGGGCCGTACTTCACGGACACGCACCACACGCCGTGGGGCGCCGCGGTGAACCTGGACGCGCCCGGTTCGGACGAGGTGCGCGCGTTTCTTCTGGGCAGCGCGCTGGCCTGGCTGCGGGACTACCGGATCGACGGGCTGCGCCTGGACGCGGTGCACGCGCTGCACGACACGCGTGCGTGCCACTTCCTGGAGGAGCTCTCGGCGGCCGTGGACGGCCTGGCGGGCGAACTCGGCCGCCCGCTGTTCCTGATCGCCGAGTCCGACCTGAACGACCCGCGGATCATCACCCCGCGCGCGGAGAACGGCCTCGGGGCGCACGCGCAGTGGAACGACGACTTCCACCACTGCGTCCACAGCGCGCTGTCCGGCGAGTCCCAGGGCTACTACGCCGACTTCGCGCGGGCCCCCCTCGCCGCGCTCGCCAAGACGCTCACCGGCGGCTACTTCCACGACGGCACCTACTCGGCCTTCCGGGGCCGTGGTCACGGCCGGCCGCTGGACCGGGCCCGGGTGGGCGGGCACCGGCTGCTGGGCTACAGCCAGACCCACGACCAGGTCGGCAACCGCGCACAGGGCGACCGTCTCTCGGCCCTGCTCTCCCCCGGTCTGCTGGCCTGCGCGGCCGCACTCACCCTGACCGCGCCGTTCACGCCGATGCTGTTCATGGGCGAGGAGTGGGCGGCCGGCACGCCCTGGCAGTTCTTCACCGACCACACGGACCCGGAGCTGGCCGAGGCGGTACGGCGGGGCAGGCGGCGGGAGTTCGCGCAGCACGGGTGGGCCGAGGAGGACGTACCGGACCCGCAGGACCCGGCGACCAGGGACCGGTCCTGCCTGGACTGGTCGGAGCCGGAACGGGAGCCCCACGCGCGCGTGCTGGACTGGTACCGGCGGCTGATCGCACTGCGCCGGGAACAGCCGGACCTCACCGATCCCGACCTGGCCGACACGAAGGTCGCCCATGACGAGGAGGGTCGCTGGCTGGCGTTCCGGCGCGGGGACGTGCGGGTGGCGGTGAACCTGGGGAAGGAGCCGGCGGCGATCCCGCTGGGCACCCGCCCGGCGCAGGTCCTCGCGGCCTGGGACCCGGTGGAGGCCCCCGGTCCGGACGGATTGCTGCAGGTGCCCGGGGAGTCGTGCGTGGTGCTGGTCCAGCCCTGATCGACGTCCGGGCGAACCCTGGTTTCGTCCAGCCCTGAGCGACGCCTGGACGAACCCTAGGGCTCCGTCTCGTCGTCCTTGAACTCGGTCACCCGCTCCAGCAGGATCGGCTCCCAGACCCGCCGCAGCTGGACCCGCAGCAGGGGCAGGGAGCCGGTGGCGCGGCCTTCGAGGTGGTCGGCGAGGCGGATGACGGTGTCGCAGCGGGCGAGCCACAGACCGCGCAGGCAGGGGCGGGCGCCGTAGCCGGCCAGGGTGGCGGCGCGCACGGCCGCCGGGGAGCCGACGGCGACGGCGAGCCCGGCGATGTCCTCGGCGGGGTCCCCGAGGGCCGCCTCGGTCCAGTCCAGTACGCCCCGCACCCGCCCGTCGGCACTGACCACCACGTGCTCGCCGGTGAGGCCGTGGTGGGTGAGGACGGCGGTGCCGGTCTGCGCGGCGAGCTGCGCGGCACCGGGCGGGGTGAGCTGGTGCAGCCGGGCGGCGTCGAACTCGTCGGCGGCGGCGAGCCGTTCGGCCGAGTGCACGGCCATCCGGCGCAGCGCCTCCAGGGAGCGCGGGGCGGTGCGCGGCACGCCGAGCGTCTCGACCTGCCGGACGGGCACGTCGCGCAGCCCGCCGAGCAGCCCCGCGAGGTCGGCCTCGCCGACGGCGGAGACGTCGTGCTCGTCGGCGGTGCCGCCGGGCACCAAGGTGTCGAGGGTGTAGGCGAGGCCGGGCGCCCAGTCGCCGTGGGCGACGCTGGTGGGGACGGCGACGGGCACGTGCGGGCGGACCAGGTCGCGCAGGCGCAGTTCCCGGCGGCGCCGGGCCGAGGCGTCGCGGTCGGGGGCGAGGCGCAGCACATGGCGGGTGCCGACCCACCAGGTGTGCTCCCGGCCCTCGGCGACGGGCCGGACGTCGGGTCCCTCGGTGCCGTTCGCGGTCCCCTTGCTCTCCTTGAGCAGCGAACGGACCAGTCTGCGGACGGTGTCCGCGGTGGGTGTCGGTGCCTGGGTCATGGGTCGCGTGCAGCCGTTCCGGGAGGTCGTCGAGGGTGTGTCTCCTGGTCCTGTCAGTCCACTATGACCATCTCACGGGTGGTGTCGTTGAGGCGGCGGCCACCGTCCGGGGTCACCGTGACGATGTCCTCGATGCGCACCCCGAAGCGGCCGGGCAGGTAGATGCCGGGTTCCACGGAGAAGCACATGCCGGGCACCAGGGGCTGCTCCTCGCCCTCGATCATGTACGGCGGCTCGTGCGTGGTGACGCCGATGCCGTGCCCGGTGCGGTGGATGAAGTACTCGCCGTAGCCCGCCTCGGTGATCACCGCGCGGGCGGCGCGGTCGACCTCCTGACAGGCCACGCCCGGCCGCACGGCCCGGAAACCGGCCTCCTGTGCGGCGCGCACGATGTCGTGGACGGTGCGCTCCTCCTCGGTCGGCTCGCCCACGTGGACCGTGCGGGTGGTGTCGGAGCCGTACCCGTCCTTGAGACCGCCGAAGTCGAGGACGACCATGTCGCCCCGCTGGATGACGCGGTCGCCGACCTCGTGGTGCGGGTTGGCGCCGTTGGGGCCCGAGCCGACGATGGTGAAGTCCACCTGGGAGTGCCCGAAGCGGCGCAGCAGGTCGGCGAGGTCGTGGCCGACGTCGGACTCGCGGCGCCCGGCGAAGGGAACCTTCCGGATCTCCTCGAACGTCGCGTCGGCAGCCGCTCCGGCGGCTGCCAGGAGTTCCAGTTCGGCAGCGTCCTTGACGGCGCGCAGCATGGGCAGGGCGTCGGTGAGGGAGGCGTAGGTGCTGTCGGGCAGGGTGCGCTGCAGGCCCAGCAGGTGCATCGCCCAGGTGTTGTCGCTGATGACGAAGCGCCCGCGGTCGTCGAGGAGGGCGGCGGTGACGGCGTAGGGGTCCTTGCCGTCGGTCCAGTCGCGCAGGGTGAGTGCGGACGCGCCGACCGCGTGCTCGGCGTCCGGCGCCTCCAGGGTGGGCACGACGAGCACGGGGTCGCGGTCGGGGGTGAGGACCAGCACGGTGAGCCGTTCGGTGACCGCGGTGGGCGTGTAGCCGGTCAGCCACACCATGTCCGGTCCCGGGGCCACGAGCAGTCCCGCGAGGCCGGCGTCGGCGGCGGAGCGCGCGGCACGCTCCATACGGGCCCCGTAGTCGTCGGCGGTGAAGGGCGCGGGCGTACTACCGGTCATCCGGGCCTCCGAGCGCGGTCGAGGGTGCGAAGCGGTCTCGGGCAGCATCCTGCCCGGCCGGGCAGGGCGGCGCGAGCCGGTCGCGGGGTCCCACGGGCGGGGACCGCCGGGAGGAGGCGCGGCATGGGGCCATCATGGCGCGTGGGGCGGGGTGCGACCAACGGGTTTCCGGATCCCGTGGGACGGCTTCCCGGATCCTCTCAGGTCACCACGCCCGGAACGACCGTCAGCTGCTGGTAGCCGCCGCTGCGGTGGCGCACGGTGAGGGTCACCCCGGTTCCGGGGCGGGCGTGGGCGACGGCTCGGGCCAGGTCGGCGGCCGTGTCGACGCGGGCGCCGCCGAACTGCAGCAGGACGTCGCCGCGGACCAGGCCCGCCGTGTAGCCGGGGCCGGGCACGTGGACGCCCACCACCAGGGCGCCGGGCTTCCCCGCGTCCACGGCCTCCACGCCCAGGGTGGCGCCGGCCGGAGCCTCGGCGGGGCCGCCCTGCGAGGCGGAGGGAGCGGGGTGGGCCGAGGGGCCTGGCGGTGGGACCTGGCCTCGCAGTTCGGCCAGCCTGCTCATGCCGATCACCGTGGCGCCGACCGTGCCGAGGCCTACCCCGCAGAGCACCAGGACGGTGCCGGTGAACAGCCCGACCAGCACGGTCCTGATCCGACGGCCGCGCCGGCGCGCGGCGTGCGGACGCCGGACGGTGTCGGTCGTGCTGCTCTCTCCCCGTTTCTCCCCCCGTTCCTGACCGGGCATCGGCTTGGGACGCAACGCAGTCTGTTCCATGGTTCGCTCGCCTCCGGCAGGTGGTCTACCCGGGGCGCCGGTCCACGACGAGACACGAACGAGTGAGACTGGCCGAAGGGTGGCGGAGGGTAGTCATGGCCGTGGGGGCACCGCGCACCGTGGACGCCCGCGACCGTCAGCCCGCGCGGACCAGCCTTCGCACCACCTCGGCCGCCGCTCCGCCGGGCGCACCGCCGTGCACGAGTTCCGTGCGGTGGACGACCCGCGGTGCGCCGAGCGGTACGGCGACCGTGCCCGGGACGCCTGTCGCCGTCGAGCGGGGCAGCAGCGTGAGGCCGTGGCCCGCGGCGGTGAGTGCGGTGAGGGTGCGTGGATCAGTGCCCTCGTAGCGCAGGCAGGGGCGGAAGGCGCCGCCGCCGTCGGCGGTGCGCAGGTGGGCGAGCGGCAGGGCCGCGTCGAGCCACCGGGCGTCGGCGAGGTCGGCGAGGCACAGGCCATCCTGTTCCAGCCGGAGCTGTCCGGAGACGGCTCGCGCCCGCACCCCGTCGTACGGGCACTGGCGCGAGCCGCGGTCGAGCACGCGGCGGCCGGGACGGCTCAGCCCGTGTGACCCTCGCCCCCTCAGCGCGGGGAGAGCGCCGGCGCGGCGGGCGCACGGTCGGGCAGGAAGCCGTGGGTACGGCGGGCGAGGTACGCGGCCTTGTAGCGGTCGACCTCCCGGTGCCAGTGCAGGATGCCCGCCAGCCAGTTCTGCAGATCCAGGACATAGCCGTCCATGGCCGCGCGTGCCTCCGCGGACAGCTGGAAGTCGTCGTAGAGGACGGGCAGTTCGTGTGCGATCACGTGCTCGAACTGCCGCATGCGCTGGGTCGTCAGGTCGTGGACGACGCCGAGGGCGGTCGGATGGTCGACGCCGAAGAAGTTCTGCACGACGAGGACGGCGTTGTGGATCTCGCCCTCGTACTCGATCTCCTTCTGGTACGAGAAGACGTCGTTGACGAGGCAGGCGTAGTCGACGGCCGCGTTCTCCAGGGAGCGCACCGGACCGCTGAGGTACACCTCGGCCGCGACCGCGGGTCCACGGCCCATGCGGCACAGGCTCAGGGTGAGGTCGGAGCCGAAGGTCGAGCGCCGCATCTCCAGGTGGTCGACCGGGTCGGGGACGCGGTTCTGCAGCTGGTTGGACAGCTCCCACACCCAGCTCTCGGTCATCCTGTCCACGGCCGCCTTCAGGGTGCGCCGCTGTTCGACGGTCATCTCCGCCGTCGTACGCGTCCACAGGTCGATCAGCCCGCGCTCCATGGCGCTGCCCGGGACCAGGGCCGGCGCGCCCTCCACGGCCATGCACTCGGAGAGCCGGGCCGTGGTCAGGCGGGCGGCGGCCAGGTCCCGGCGGTGCCCGTGGACCAGGGGGTAGTAGTCGTCGCCGTACGTGCCCCAGGCGAGCCACTGCGCGCTGAGGTCGAGGGCCTCGGGGGTGGCGTCCGGGTCCAGGCCCGCGGAGCAGAGGGCGAGGTCGCAGGCGGCGAGCTTGTCCTCGTCCCAGACGCCCTCCCTGAGGATGCCCATGCGGTGCGACCAGGTGACGAGGTTGCGGCGTGCGGCGTCGAGGTGCGGGCTCAACTCGAGGGCGAACGGCATGTGGAAGTCGGGCAGCCGGGACGGGCCGACCTTCTGGAACGGCAGGTGGGAGTAGGCGCGCAGACGTTCGGCGGCGGCCGAGGCGAGCAGGGCGCCGACGTCGGCGGCGGAGGTGCCGGGGCCGCTTCGAAGCTGCCAGGGCGAGCCGGAGCGCGCGCCCTCGTTCATGTAGCGGCTGGAGCGCAGGTGCCACTCGTGGCCGCCGGACTGCCAGTCCTGGAGTCCCTTGGTGTAGGCGGCCACCGCGGCGACCTCGTCGTGCCGCAGCCCCTTCTCCAGGGCGACGGCGGGCACTTCGGTGAGGGCGGTGTGCTCGAACTGGTGCAGGCGCGAGGTGAGGATGTCGTTGACGGTCTCGGCGGCCTCCTGGGTGGTGCAGCCGAAGAACGTCTCCAGCACGAGCACGCCGTTGCTGTTCTCACCCTCGTCCTCGACCTCCCGCTGGTACGAGAAGAGGTCGTTGCGCAGGTGGACCGCGTCGGAGAACGTCTCCATGAGCACCCGGAGCGGCCGGGTCCCGGCGACGGCGGCGGGCACCTCGGCGGTCGCGTACTCCACGAGCCCCGCCGACCAGGGGGCGCCGCCGACCTTGCGGCGCATCTCGATGTACTCGACCGGGTTGGCGATCCGCCCCTCGTTGATGTTGGACAGCTCCCACATGGACTCGTTGAGCAGGTGCTCGGTGGCGACGGAGAAGCGCCGGCGCCAGTCGGGGGACATCGACGGCACCGTGCGCGCCCACAGGTCGGCGAGGCCCGCCTCGACCGGGTTCTCCGGCTTCGGCACGGGGGTCGTGGGGTCCAACGGCATGAACAGCGGCAGACGGTCCAGGTGGGCCTTGCCGGCGGCGCGGTCCGGGGTGCGCTTGTACATGTCCAGGAAGTGGTCGTCGAAGAAGAACACCCAGACGTACCAGTCGGTGATCAGTGAGAGCGCAGGTCCGTCGCAGTCGGGGTGGGTGTACGCGCACAGGAGCCCGTAGTCGTGCGCCTCCAGGTCGGCCTGCTCCCAGATCCCGGAGCCCTCCAGCATGCCCATCTCGCGCGCCCACGCCGTCGAGTGGGCACGCGCCCCGTCGACATGGGGGTTGAGCCGCGCGGGATACGGCATGTAGAAGTGCGGGAGTTCGAACGGCTGCGTCATGGCCGGGCCCTACCCGGGGTCCGGAGGGGCCATCCGCCGCGCGGTTCATGATCACACCATCGCGTGAATCACGTCGAAACGGCGAACTTCCCCGGCACTCCGTGGCGTTGATACAACACCAGGGCGCCCGTGGGTATGCCCCGTACGCACCCTTGCCGAGCCCCCGCCCGGGGGCCACGGTAGGCGCATGACCTCCTTCGTGCTGCCCCATGAGGTGCACGGCGACGGCGCCCACAAGGTGTTCGCCGTGCACGGCTGGTTCGCCGACCGGTCCGCCTACGCGGCCGTCCTGCCGGATCTCGACCGCACCGCCCTCACCTACGCGCTGGTCGACCTGCGCGGCTACGGCGAGGCACGGGACGCCGTGGGCTCGTACACGACGACCGAGGCGGCCGTGGACCTGGTGGAGCTGGCCGACCGGCTGGGCTGGGAGCGGTTCTCGGTGATAGGGCACTCCATGGGCGGCGCGGTGGCACAGCGGCTGCTGTCCGTCGCCCCGCACCGGCTGCGCCGGATCGTCGGTGTCTCCCCCGTGCCCGCCTCGGGGCTGCCGCTGCCCGGCGAGCAGGGCGTGCTGTTCGCGGACGCCGCGCACAGGCCGGAGAACCGGCGCGCGATCATCGACTTCACCACCGGTGGCCACCGTCCCGCGGCCTGGCTCGACCGGATGGTGGACCGCTCGCTGGAGCGCAGCGACGCGAAGGCCTTCCGTGCCTGGCTCGACTCCTGGGCGGGGGACGACTTCCGCGCGGACGTCGAGGGCTCGGAGGTGCCCGCGCTGGCGGTGGCCGGGGAACTCGATCCGGCGCTGTCCCCGGCGCTGCTGCGGGAGACCTGGATGTCCTGGTATCCGCGCGGCCGGCTCGCCGTCCTGCCGTGCGCCGGGCACTACGCCATGGACGAGACCCCGTTGGAGCTGATCCGCACGGTGGAGGACTTCCTGCGGGCGGAGACCGCCGACGAGGGCGAGCCGGCGTGAGCGTACGCGAGGCGCCATCGGTGCCGGACGTCTTCGACCCGCGCCGGTACGCGGCCGGGGTGCCGTACGCCGACTACCGGGTGCTGCGCGACCACCACCCGGTGGTGCGGCAGGAAGAGCCCGAGGTGCTGGGCTGGCCGGCCGGGCCCGGCTTCTGGGCGGTGACCCGGCACGCCGACGTGGTGCGCGTGCTCAAGGACTCGGCGACGTACTCCTCGTACATCGGGGCGACCCAGATCCGCGACCCCGACCCCGACGATCTGCCGTTCATCCGGCGGATGATGCTCAATCAGGACCCACCGGGGCACGGCCGGTTGCGGCGTCTGGTGAGCCGTGCGTTCACTCCGGGGCGCGTCGACCGGTTCGCGGCCGTCGCGCGCGAGCGGGCCCGCACCCTGCTCGCCCGGGCGCTGGACGAGGCCCGGTCGGGCGACGGCACGATCGATGTGGTGGCCGCCGTCACCGACGAGTACGCCCTGCTCAATCTGGCGGATCTGCTGGGTGTGCCGGAGAGCGACCGGCGGCTGCTGCTGCACTGGACGCAGCGGGTCATCGGCTACCAGGACCCCGACGAGGCCGGTGCTCCGGTGCTGGACGAGGCGGGCAAGCCGGTGAACCCGCGTTCCCCCGCGATGCTGCGGGACATGTTCGACTACGCCCGGCAGCTGGCCGCGTACAAACGCAGGTATCCCGCGGACGACATCCTCACGACGCTGGCCCACGACGCGGAACTCGCCGGCGTCGAACTGGAGATGTTCTTCTTCCTGCTCACCGTCGCCGGCAACGACACCGTGCGCGGCGCGGCCCCGGGCGGGCTGCTGGCCCTGGCCGAGCATCCGCGGGCGTACGAGCTGCTGCGCGCCGGGAAGGTCGGAGTCGCTTCCGCGGTGGAGGAGTTGCTGCGCTGGCATCCGCCCGTACTGACCTTCCGCCGGACGGCCGCCGAGGACACCGAGCTGGCGGGCCGCAGGATCCGGGCGGGCGACAAGGTCGTGGTGTTCCACGCCTCGGCCAACCGTGACGAGCGGGTCTTCGCCGAACCCGACCGGCTGGACCTCGCCCGCACTCCCAACCCGCACGTGTCGTTCGGGGACGGCCCTCATGTGTGCCTGGGTGCCCATTTCGCCCGGCTGCAACTGCGGTTGCTCCACGAGGAGATGCTGCGTGCACTGCCCGGTCCGCGCCTCGCCGGACCGCCCGGGCGGCTCGTGTCCAACTTCATCAACGGCCTCAAATCACTGCCTCTGCACCTGACGTGAGGCGTTGACCTGGATCAGCGCGTGCGTGCCGCCGGTGCGCCAGCGCCGGCCCTCCGCGGCGACCAGGGCGGTCTCGGTGGCGGCGGTCAGGCCGATGATCACGTCGGACTTCAGGGTGCGCAGGGCGGCGACCGGGCCGGGGAAGTACGCGGTGACCTCGTGGAAGGGGGTGGTGGGCGGCCACAGCCGGTCGCCCACCAGGCGGCGGTAGTTGAGGTCTCCCTTGACCAAGGTCAGCGCGGCCGCGGCGAACTCCGCACGCAGGTCGTCCGGCTGGTCGGCATACGGCAGCGGGGCGCAGGAGAAGGGGTGGGCACGTACCGTGAGGCGGCCGTCGGCCATGGCCGTCCAGAGCACGCGTCCGTACCCGGCGGCCGCGCCCGGCGCCGCGACGAGGCGCCGCAGCGCGTCGACCACGTCGGCGGTGGTGGCGTCGGAGACGTAGTACGGGTACGGCTTGACGTGCAGGACCGCCCGGCCGATCCGCCCCTCGGTGAGGAGATGGGCGATCAGGAGCAGGTCGGGGACGAGTTCGCGGCCCGCGTTGTCCGCGACGAGGACGAGCGTGCCCGTACCGGAGGGCGGCAGCAGCGACCACAGGGTCTCGCTGTCGTCGGCGACCAGTGCGGGAACCGGTTCCGCGGCCTCGGCACCCTCGGCGGACAGGCGGAAGCCGAGGTCGGCGCGGTTGCCCCAGAGCGAGCCGTGCAGCAGGGCGAGGGCCCGCTCCCGCTCCGGCCGGTCCTGGAGCGCGTCGAGCGCGGCCAGCTCCTCACCGGTCTCCGGGGCGTCGAGCTCGGCACGCTTGAACGGGCGGAAGGGGTCGATGCCCTGCCAGGCGCCCGGGCCGAAGTAGCCGACGGCGTCGAGCAGCCGGCGGTAGAAGTAGCTCTCGGACCACAGCCACGGCACGTCGAACCAGGAGCGCCCGGCTCGGTCGTCCAGCCCCCAGGCGCGCCACAGCTCCCGGTCACCCGCGTCCTCGGGCAACGGCTCGATCACGCCCCCGGTGCAGCTCTCCAGCAGCTCGTCCAGCGCGCGGTGCTGCCCGGGACCGTACGGGAAGGCCTCCCGCACCTGCTGGATGATCGCGGGGTGCCGCTCGGCCAGCACGCTGTGCGGGAACGAGCCGGGTTCGTCGCCGAGGATCACGGGCGCGGAGGGGGTGTCGGGCATGCCCGTCACCGTATCGCGCGGTTCAGCAGGTTCTGATCTCCCGCTCCAGCTGCGTGGCGAGGGCCAGATAGCGGGGGCGGCGGTGCACCGGCACCAGGCCCCGGACCATCAGATGCCACATCTCGGCGACCCTGCGGGGCAGCCGTCCGACAGGTTCGAGCGAGCGGCCGGCGACCCGGGTGCCGACGAAGAAGCAGACGAGGGAGTGGGCGACGACACCGGCGTCGGTCTCGGGATGCACATCGGCCTCCTTGACGGCACCGCCGAACTTACGAGTGGCGAATTCCAGCCACTCGTTGAACGGGTGCCTCAACGGCGGCCGTACCACGACGTCCGCGGTGGCGAGGCGCAGTCCGGCGCGCGGCACCGGGTCGTCCACGGCCAGCCGGGCGACGGCGAACGTGGCGCGCATCAGAGCCTCGAGCGAGGAGTAGCCCCGACCCTCGACGTCCGCCACCGCCTGCTGTGACGCCTTGGCCTGGAGTTCCAGGATGGCGTGCGCCAGGTCCTCCTTGGCGGCGAAGTGGAAGTACAGCGCCCCCTTGGTGACCTGCGCGTGGCCGACGATGTCGCTCAGGCTGGTGGACTCGTAGCCCTGCCGGTCGAACAGATCGGCGGCGGCCGTGATGATCGTCGTCCGGGTCTGCTCAGCGCGTAACTGCCTCGCCATCGGCTCACCCCTCCTCGCCGCTCTTCCGAACGGGACACGCGGTTTGTTTTGACCCCACGCATACGATAACTCACCGGGCAGCAAAGAGAGTCGGGGGGTCGGACAGGGAAATCCGAGGCCCGTCGCGCGCCCGTGCGAGAGATCCCCGGGACCTGACGTTTCGCAAACGGATGGCGTCACAACGCACGCCCTCTCCCGCACAGAAACGTTTCCGGAAGCCAAGAAGGAACAATCGCCCGGCCGTTGGCACTCCGACGCGAGGCATCCGGCACACTGAGCGGGCGCGGCACGGGGGCGCTGTTCAAAACCGCCTGACCGGTCCGTGCCCCGCACCGGATCCGCAGAGGGGTGCCGAGCGGGTGAACGCGGAGGGCATGTGGCCCGTACTGAACGCGGCAGACCCCGTTCCCGCGCCTGCCGAGGAGACGTCCCGGATGACTCGGACGACCGCCCGCCTGATCGTGACGGCGGCCGCTGCGGCGGCCCCGCTCCTGCTCCTGCCGTGGACGGCGGGGCCCGCCCAGGCGCACGGCGCCCCCACGGACCCGGTGAGCAGGGTGTACGCCTGCTCCCCCGAGGGCGGCAGCGCGAACCGGTCGGCCGCCTGCAGGTCGGCGATCGCCGCGAACGGCGCCCCCTTCACCGCGTGGGACAACCTGCGCGTGGCCGACGTGGCGGGCCGGGACCGGCAGGTGATCCCGGACGGCAGGCTGTGCAGCGGAAACCTGCCCGCCTACCGGGGGCTCGACCTGGCCCGGCGGGACTGGCCGGCGACGAAGCTGACCCCGGGCGGGCGGCTGACGATGACGTACGCCTCGACGATCGCGCACACGGGTACGTTCCGGCTTTACCTCACCAAGCCCGGCTACGACCCGGCCAGGCCGCTGAACTGGTCCGACCTGCCCACCCGCCCCTTCGCGCAGGTCACGGACCCGCCGCTGACGAACGGGGCGTACCACATCCGGGCGACCCTGCCGACGGACCGTACGGGCCGTCAGGTGCTGTACACGATCTGGCAGAACAGCAGCACGCCGGACACGTACTACTCGTGCTCCGACGTGGTGTTCCCGGAAGCGGCCGCGGCCAGGCCCGCGAAGACGGCGGCCGCCTCGCACGCGCCGGCGAGTGCGCGGCCCGCGCGGACGGCGACCGCGCGGCCTTCGGCGGCGAGTCCGGCCACCGCCGAGAAGAAGGGGACTTCGGCGGAAACGGCTCCGGGTGACAGCACGCCGGTGGCCGAGACCACCCGCGCGGACGCGGGTCCCTCGGCCCCCCTGCTGGCGGGCGGCGCCGCCGCGGTGCTGTTGCTCACCGGGGGCGCCGCCTTCGTGCTGCGTCTACGCCGACGCTGAAGTTCTCCTGCCTGCGAGTCAGTTGACGTAGAGCCGGGCGCCCGCGTCGGTCACGGGGGCGTACTTGGCGGTGAAGTAGCCACTGGCGAAGCACAGCGACGAACCGGAGCTCTTGGTGAACTGCTGGTTGGTGAAGGTGATGCTGCTGTCGCTGTTGTCGGCCTTCCCGGTCAGGCTCGGCGCCTGGTAGACGCAGGTGATGGTGCCCAGCAGGGTGCGCAGCTTCACCGTGGTCTGGATGGTGGAACCGCTGGCCGGCAGGACGGTGAGGGTGCCGTCGGAGGCGACCGTCGCGGTGTAGGGCAGGTTGTCGACCGTGATGCCGCTGACGCCGAGCACACCGGTGACGTTGCTGGTGCAGCTGCTGCTGTCGAAGGTGTGCCCGGTGACCGACTCGGTGGCCGTGCCGGGGGCCGTCGGGTTGCCCGTGACCGCGGCGGTGAACTGCGACGACGTACAGGTGACTCCACTGGTACCGGTCGCGCTGGAGTAGAGCGTGGCCGAGGTACCGGCGGCCAGCGGCGCGGTCAGCGTGTCGCCGACCGCGGCGGCGGTGCCGCCGACGCCGCCCGTCGTCAGGACGGCGGTTCCGTCCGCGGAGGCGGGTACGGCGACGGCGACGGTGAGCGCGGTGACGGTTCCGGCGAGGGCGAGGAGGGAGCGCGTACGCATGCGGGTGCCTCTCTTCTGGGGTGGGGGGGCAACGTGAGTGGGGGGTGGCGAGGTGGGGGTGCTCGCGTGTGCGTGTGTGGGGGTCAGGGATGACGGCGTGGGGGGGGCGTGTGGGGGTGGCGGTAATAGGGGGGCGGCCGTGTGGGGGGGCAGGAAGGTGTGCGTGTGGGGCGATTACGCAGGGCGCGGCACCGGGCGGGGGTGCCGCCGTCGCCGGTCCGTAACGCCTTCTCCGTACGTGGCGGACCGGCGACGGGGCCGGCCGGGCACCGGCCGAAGGCCTCGGGGGAAGACCTCCGGCCGGGCCGGTCAGGGGGCGGCCGGGCACGGACCGAGGGGGGAAGCGAACCGTGCCGGTGCCGCACTGGTGGCGGAGCGGTTACCGAGAAAGGCCGGGAGACGCGGCCGATGCCGCTCGGCTGGATCCGGCGCCACGGATCCGAGGAAGCCAGGCAGAGTTGTAGACCTGATCAACCGTCAACGTCAATACGTGACAAGGGAGTTGCTGCTCAACGCGACTCCCCTGACACCGCTTCCCGACCGGGTTCGCCGACGTGCACGCACATCCAACACCCTTTTTTCACAACTCCCTTGACCCCCCAAAGTAACCGGCGGTAACTTCCTCGAAGGCTACTGCCGCGTAACGAGAAAGCCCTTGCATCCGCCGGGAGTGCGAGGAGGCGTCCGCGGCAGCCGCTGTCCGCGCCAGGACACCGCGCCACTGAAGCCCAATCCGCATTGATCTATGCCCATGGGAGCAGACATGGCCTCGTCCCCGGACCTCTCGTCCGCCGACAACACACCCGAGAACCGGGAAAGCGATTCCCCTTCCGAAGCTCCGGCCGCGTCCGGGACCGCCACCGGCGGTGGGAGACGGGGCCGGGTCCGGCTGCGCAGGGCCGCGGTCATGGCGGTGCCCGCCACCCTGGTCGCCGCGGGCCTCGCGATCCTCACCGCGGAGGGGGCGCTCGGTGTGCAGTTCGCGATCTCGGGCATGCCGTTCACGGTCACGGCGACGGAACTCAACGGCACCGGTTTCGAGCAGTTCGGCGGGCTCGACAACATGGCGGACGGCAGCCCGAACGCCGGTGACACCGGCGGCCAGGTCCTCGTCGTCACCTCCGCGATCAAGAACGCCACGCTCACCAAGCTGTGCCAGAGCGTGGACCTCGGCGGCACCAACCTGCTCATCACCGCGGGTGGTGGCGATCAGAAGGTGAAGGCGAGCGACCTCACCACCGACTCGACCGAACTGTCGGGTGACGCCGCGTTCGACAACATCGAGATCGGCAACGACGCGAGCACGCTCAGCAAGGCGAACGCGAAGGGCCCGATCGGCGTCTTCAGCCAGCAGGCCGACACCGTCCACATCGGCAACCTGCGGCAGACCAACTACGCCACTACTGCTGGCGTGTTCAAGCTGCCGGGGCTCAGGCTCCGCTTCAGCGACTCGGGTTGCTGACCCGATGCCGGAGCGTCCAGGTCAGGGACTGAGGCCCGCCTTCCGCGGATGGCGGGCCCGCCGGCCGTTCTGGGGCGGGCTGCTGCTGGCCCTCGGCGGCGGCGAGATCCTGCTCACCGAGAAGGCCTCGCTGAAGGTCGTGATGCACATCGGCATGCAGGGCCTGGCCGGCTATCTGCTGCCGACGCTCATGGTCCTGCTGGGTCTGCTGATCCTCTTCAACCCCGGCCAGCGCCTCTTCTACTCCCTCACCGGCATCCTGGTCTCCCTGGGCACCTGGCTCACCTCGAACCTGGGTGGCTTCTTCATCGGCCTCCTCCTGGGCGCCACCGGCAGCTGCCTCACCTTCGGCTGGCTGCCCGACCAGGAACCCCGGATGAGCCGCCGCGGGCGCCGCGAACAGGCGCGGGCCGCGGCGCAGGCCCTGACAGAAGAGTCGGGCGAACCGGCCTGAGGAGGCCTGACAACGAAATCCAGCGGTGCCGGACGCTGCCCTGGTCGGCCAAGTCCGGCACCCGACGGCGCGCTTCGGACAACCACAGCCCCTCCCCGCCGCGCGTCATGGACTCGTCGCACGCCTCGGCCACTTCCTCCAAGTGGTCCAACCGGGCCTGCGTCAGGCTCAGCCGGCCGTTGGGCCCGCCCCGGACGACATGTGCGTCCACGTCATCCTGCCCGTCGTCCTCCCAGCCGCACTCCGGGCAGATCTCGAAGTTCGCCCGCTCCTCCAGCGTCCGCTGGAAGCAGCAGGGGCACGCGATGAGCTCGTTCGTGGGGGCATTCGAGGGACCGGTGGACGGTTCTCCAGAGGTCATGGCTGACATCGTTCCGCTCCGTGAAGTGCTCCACAAGAAGCGGCCCAGGCGCCTGCCGGCCCGGTAAATGCCGGCCCCCCTGCGTTAATTCGCTGGTGTGCGGCCCACTGGCACTTGTACGTTGGCGTCGCGACCGCGCCTCCGATGCGCTCGGCTGCGGCTACTTCCTTCTGACAACCAAGTGACGCCGCCGCCCCTTTGATCTCGGCAGGCGCGGGCGTCTTCGCCCCGTCGGACCTTTTGGCCGGGGCCGTCCGATCCTTTGAATCCGGGGGGATTCGCTGCCTCGTCACACCCCACGCGTCTCCAAGATCTGGTCCGAGATGCTCGTGGCCCCGCACGTCTCGGCGGCCGCCCGCTCCCTGCCCCCACCACGGCTCCGTCACGGGTCCGCCAGGCCGGACCTCCGCACCTACGAGGGCGGCCCGGCCTTCGTCCGGGAGCCCCGCGAGGAGCTCTTCCTCCTTGCTGTCGGCAACTTCGTCTCCCAGCGGACCTTTTACGAGACCGGTGAGGAGCGGGACGACCGGTACGCCCGTCTCGTCGGTGAACTCGCCCTCCAGGACCCCGTGTGGACGGCCGGCCTGCTGCGCTGGCTTCGCGGCGAGGGCAACATGCGCACGGCGTCCCTGGTGGGCGCCGCCGCATACGTGCACGCCCGGCTCGAGGCCGGGGAGTCCGGAGGCCCGTCCAACCGGTCCGTGGTCGACTCGGTGCTCCAGCGCGCCGACGAGCCCGGCGAACTGCTCGCACACTGGATCTCGGTGCACGGCCGGAAGGTGCCGCAGCCCGTGAAGCGGGGCATCGCCGACGGCGTACGCCGGCTGTACACGTCCCGGTCCCTGCTCAAGTACGACACCGCGTCCAAGGGCTTCCGCTTCGGCGACGTGCTCAACCTGGTGCACGCCTCCCCCGCCCCTGACAAGCCCTGGCAGGGTGCGCTCTTCCGGCACGCCCTGGACCGCCGCCACCACCCGGAGCAGGCGGTTCCGCCGGCCTCCGACCACCTGCTGACCGCCCACCGGGCGCTGATGGAGTCGGCTGCGGACGAGCGGCGGGCGGTGGTGACCGGGCCGGACGGCTCCGGGCTGCTGACCGCGGCAGGCATGACGTGGGAGGCCCTGGCGGGCTGGCTCCACGGACCGATGGACGCCGCTGTCTGGGAAGCGGTGATCCCCACGATGGCGCCGATGGCGCTCCTGCGGAACCTACGGAACTTCGACGAGGCGGGGGTCTCGGACGAAGTCGCGGCCCGGGTCGCCGCACGGCTCGCGGACGCCTCCGAGGTCGCCCGGTCCCGGCAGTTCCCCTTCCGCTACCTGGCCGCCCACCAGCACGCGCCGTCACAGCGCTGGGCGACAGCGCTGGAACGGGCACTGGGCCACTCCCTGGCCAACGTACCGCCACTGCCCGGCCGGACTCTGATCCTGGTGGACCGGTCCGACTCCATGTTCTGGGACACCGTCTCCGAGCGGTCCCAGCTGACTCGGGCGGACGCGGCGGCCGTGTTCGGTGCCGCGCTGGCCATGCGTGCCGAGCAGGCGGACCTGGTGGAGTTCGGCTGGAACAGCGCGGAGGTGCCGTTCGAGCCGGGCGAGCCGGTGCTCGAGGTGCTGAAACGGTTCCACCGTCTCGGAGGCACCCACACCACGAAGGCGGTGCGGACCCATTACCGGAAGCACGACCGGGTCCTGATCGTCACCGACGAGCAGGCCGCCCCCCACGGCCCCGGCGGGCCGGCCGAACCGGTCCCGGCCGACATCCCCGTCTACACCTGGAACCTGGCGGGGTACCGGCCCGCCCACGGCCCAACGGGCCCGCACCGGCACACCTTCGGCGGCCTCACGGACGCCGCGTTCCGGATGGTCGGCCTCATCGAGGCCGGCCGCGAGGCCGTTTGGCCGTGGACCGCCGAGTCGGCCTGATCCGTGCAGGCACGACCCGGGCCTCTGCTTTCGGATCACTCTCACGGGTGTGCGATAGGTTGCCCGCCATGACTGGGCTCGGACCCGTCGCCTGGCCACCTGCCCCGATCAAGACCGAGCGGCTCGTGCTCCGCGAGTCCGAGGCCCGGGACCGTGCGGCGTTCATCGAGCTGTTCGCATCGCCGGAGGTGGGCACCCACCTCGGTGGCCCTCGACCGCGCGATGAACTCGAACGCGCGGTGCCCGAGGTGCCCGGGCGGCGCCCCGGCCTTTTCGTGATCGAGCTCGACGGAGCGATGATCGGCACCGTCGAGCTCAACCGGCGCGACGCGGAGCGCCGGAGTCAAGTCCGTCCGGATGCCGGGGAGGCCGAGCTCGGCTACCTGTTCCTGCCGGAGGCATGGGGACGCGGGTACGCCGCCGAGGCGTGCGCGGCGGTGCTCGGCTGGTTCACCGCCGCCCTTCCCGGCGAGCCGGTGGTGCTCTGCACCCACACCGCCAACGACCGCTCGATGCGCCTCGCGGCGAAGCTGGGGTTCACCGAGGTGCAACGGTTCGAGGAGTGGGGCGCCGAGCAGTGGATGGGCGTGTGGTCCTCGGCCACGCCGTCAGGTTGAACGGCCGTCACCTGTTCGGCGAGACGATCGGAAAGAAACCGACTAGGCGTCCGACGCGGTGCGGATCTCCGCCGGCTCCACCACCGATGCGGTGCCGGTGCCAGGTCCCGCGGCGGCCGGTGCGCCGTTCTCGTCCTTCATCGCCTTCGCCTCGCTCTTGAGGATGCGCATGGACTTGCCCAGTGCCCGGGCGGTGTCCGGCAGCTTCCGGGAGCCGAACAGCACGAGGAACACGACCGCGACGATCAACAGGTGCCAGGGCTCGAGTCCGTTGCGGAGCATGACCGCCCCCTCCTCTTTCTCTCGTTCTTCTCTCGTTGCTTCCCGACGGCCGTGGGCTCGCATGCTCCAGGACCGCTCAACACGATTGCTATATTGCGCAACTGTACAACCCGGCCGGTGCATCGGATCGGACGGCCCGCCCTAGCGAGCGGCCTTGGGCTCACGCCGGTCGTGGCGTGCCTTGGCCACGGTGAGGGCGAGGGCGTAGAGGCCCAGCACGGCGACGAGCAGCAGGTGGTGGACGGCGGGCAGCGCCGTCATGCCGAGGGCCGCGCCGAGCGGGCAGGCCGGCAGCAGCAGGCCGGCGACGGCGAGCCCTGCCGCCGCCCAGCCGACGGGGCCGGGCCGGCGGTCCCCGGCGATGCGCCGGCCGGTGCGCAGGAGCAGCATCACCAGGGCCTGGGTGAGCAGGTTCTCGGTGAACCAGGCCGAGTGGAACACCGCTTGGTCGTCCGGGGCGTCGGGGCCGTGCGGAGCGAGCGCGAGGACGCCGAAGGTGGCGAGGTCGGCGACCGCGTTGAGCGCGCCGAAACCGGTGAGGAACCGCAAGAAGGACGGCGGCCGCAGCACGGTCGGCCGGCGCAGCGCGCCCGCGCCGGGACGGTCGTACGCGAAGGCCGACTGGGCGGCGTCGAAGCACAGGTTCTGCGCGAGCACCTGGACCGGGAGCATGGGCAGGAAGGGCAGCAGCAGTCCGGCGGCAAGCATCGCGATGACGTTGCCGAGGTTGGAGGAGAGGGTGACGCGCAGATAGGAGGCGATGTTGGCGCCGCTGTGCCGGCCGGCGGTGACGGCGTGCCCGATCGCGGTGAGGTCCTTGCCGGCGAGCACCACGTCGGCGCTCTCGCGGGCCACGTCCACGGCGCGGCACGGGGCCAGGCCGACGTCGGCCGCGAGCAGCGCGGGCACGTCGTTGACGCCGTCGCCGAGGAAGCCGACGGTGTGCCCGGCCGCGCGCAGTTCGGCGACGATACGCGCCTTGTCCTCGGGGGTGCAGCGGGCTACCGCCGAGACCCGCTCCGGCTCCAGACCCAGATCACGGCAGACGCGGGCCGCCGTACCCGGGTGGTCGCCGGTGAGGACGTGGACGGTGACGCCGAGGCCCATGAGGGCGTGCAGGGCCTCGGCGGCGCCGGGGGCGAGTTCGTCGCGGAAGGTGACCAGACCGCGGAAGGTGAGGCCGTGCTCGTCGGCGGCCCCGGTGGGTGTCGCCCCGCCCGGACGAGGGCGGGCGCGGGGGAGGTCGGCGGTGGCGACGGCGAGGACGCGCAGGCCGGCGTCCGCCTCGCGCGCGGCGAGCGCGAGCAGCCGCCGGCGTTCGGTCTCCGGCAGCTCGCAGCGGTCCAGCACGGCCTCGGCCGCGCCCTTGGTGACCACGACATGCCGGCCGAGGTCACCGGCGACGACGGCGGTCGCGGTGCGCCGGGCCGGGTCGAAGGGCAGGGCGGCGAGGCCGTCGTACTCCTCGCCGACGGGTCCGGCGGCGGCGAGCAGGGCCTCGTCGAGGGCGTCCGGGGCGGGCGGTTCGGCCAGTTGCAGGGTCCACCAGACGGCGACGGCCGCCCAGCGCAGCGCGTCCGGGTCGTCCCCGCCGTCCGGTCCGAGCGAGCGGGCGACGACGGGCCGGTCCTGGGTGAGCGTGCCGGTCTTGTCCAGGCACAGCACGTCGATCGCACCGAGGTCGTGCAGCGCGGGCAGCCGCCGTACGACGACCCGGTGGGTGCGGGCGAGCAGGGCCGCACCCCGGGCCAGACAGCTGGTGACGATCACCGGGAGCATCTCCGGGGTGAGCCCGACGGCCACCGCGACGGCGAACGGCAGGGTCTCCAGGCCCCGGTCGCTCAGGGCGGCGCCCGCCATGAGGACCAGCGGCGGGGTGAGCAGCACGAAGCGGACCAGCACCCAGGAGATCCCGTGCACGGACCGGTCGAAGGCGCTCGGCTCCGGCTGTTCCGGCGGGCGCTGGGCGGCTGCGAACCGGGTGCGCGGGCCGGTCCGCACGACGACCGCGGTGGCGCTGCCGGTCACGACGTCGCTGCCCTGGAAGCAGAGGTGCGACTCGGCGAGCGGGCCGGTCACGTCGGCCGGGGACTTGGTGACGGGCGCGGACTCGCCGGTGAGCGCGCTCTGGCGCACCGTCAGGCCGCAGGCGCGCAGCAGCCGTACGTCCGCCGGCACGAGGTCGCCGGGGCCGAGCCGTACGACGTCGCCGGGCACCAGGTCGGCGACCGGAATCTCGCGGGCGCGGGGCTCGGCGCGGTCGTCGGCGCGGCGCAGCACGGTGGCCGTGCCGGCGACCAGCTCACGCAGGGCGGCCAGGGAGCGGTCGGCGCGGCGCTCGCCGGCGGCACGCAGCGCGCAGCTGACCGCGACCAGGGCGAGGATGACGGCGGCGGTGCCCCAGGAGGCGACGAACGCCGAGACCAGACCGAGGGTGTGCAGCACGGCGGTGAACGGGTCGCGCAGGGCGCGGGCGCACCGCCGGGCCCAGGAGGGGGCGCGGGTGCGGGGCGGGGTGTTCTCGCCCACGGCGGCGAGCCGGGCGGCGGCCTCGTCGTCGGTGAGTCCGCGCGGGCCGGTCTCCAGCCGCCGCAGCAGCGTGAGCGCGGTGTCGGTCACGGACTCACAGACCGCGCAGGCGGGGGGCCGGGACCGCGGTGGACGCCTCATGCTCGACGAGCCGGCCGACGAGGAGGCGTACGACGTCCACGACGGCGGCCTGCTCCCCGGCGTCCACGAAGTACACCTGGCGGCGGCCCTCGCGGCGGGAGCGGACGAGACCGGCCAGCTTGAGCTTGGTCAGGTGCTGGCTGACGGCGGGCAGCGCGCCGCCGACCCGCTCGGCGAGCCCGGTGACGTCGCTCTCCCCGTGGGCCAGCGCCCAGACGATGTGCAGCCGGGCGGGCGAGGCGAGCAGTCCGAAGGCCGCGGCCGCCTCGGTGAGCACCTCGGCCGAGGGGTCCTCACGGCCCGTGCCGGGCGCCGTCGCCATGGTCGCCGTCCTCCTGCCGTGCCTCGCTGTGTTCCGTGCGTGTCCGGGGGTCAGTCTAGGCCGCCGCGGCCTCCACACGGCCGTCGGAGAGGGCGGGTTCAGGGGGCGGCACGACGCGGGTGTCCCGGTCTTCGGGGCACCCGCGTCGTCGTGTCCGCCGTCGTTTCCGCGCCGCGGACGGTCGGTCAGCCGAGACCGGCGGACTTCAGCCAGGCCTTGGCGACGTCCAGCGGGTCCTTGTTCTCCGACTGCACCTGGGTGTCCAGGTCCAGCAGGGTGGCGGTGTCCAGCTTGGCGGAGACGGCGTCGAGCGCCTCGGTGCCCTTCTGGTTCAGGGCGCTCTTGTAGACGAGCGGCTGGACGTTCTCGAAGCCGAAGAGGTTCTTCGGGTCCTGCAGGACGACGAACTTCTCCTTGGAGATGGTCGGGTCCGTGGTGAAGATGTCCGCGACCTGCACCGCGTTCTTCTTCAGCGCCGCCTGGGTGAGCGGGCCGCCCGCGTCCAGCGCCTTGAAGGACTTGAACTGCAGGCCGTAGACGGACTTCAGGCCGACCAGGCCCTGCCGGCGGGTCTGGAACTCCGGCGAGGCGCCGATGACCAGGTCCTTCGCGGCGTCCTTCAGGTCGGCGATGGACGACTTCCCGGTGAGCTTGTACTTCTTCGCGGTGGCCGCGTTGACCGTGATCGAGTCCTTGTCCTGCGCGGGCGAGAACCTGAGCAGGGCCAGCTTGGAGTCCAGCTTGGCCTCGATGGCCGACGTGGTCTCCTCGGCGGACGTCGGGGCCGCCTTCGGGTCGAGGTAGGCCAGCAGCGCGCCGTTGTACTCGGGCAGGACGGAGATGGACCCGTTCTTGAGCAGACCGTAGGTGGTCTCACGGCTGCCGATGTTCGGCTTGTAAGTGACCTTGATTCCCTTGGCCTTGAGGGCCTCGCCGTAGATGTCGGCGAGGAGGATGCTCTCGGCGAAGTTGTTGGAGCCGACGACGACGCTGTCGCCGCTCGCCTTGCTGTCCGAAAGGGAGTTGCCCCCCTTGTCGTCGGAGGAGTTACAGCCCGCCAGCAGGGCCGTCGCCGCCGCGAGGGCGACCGCCGCCGCGCCTCGGTTCCTCCGGATTGACCTGCTGCTGCGGTTGTTGTGAGTCACTCACTGATCCAATCCAGCCGGTTCTCTGTCAGTCAAGTGCCTCCAGATCACCGATTGGCTTCGATCTGCGACCAGTTGGAAGCGTCTTGTAACGGATTCTTGATAAAGACCCAGCAGATCGATGCTTCGGGAAGACGGTAGTCTCGCGGCAGTCGATATCGGTCACAGCGGTGCACGGGGCCCGCTTCCGCCGAAAGGCACCTCACGAAGGAGGCCCGGTGTCCACGAACGAGGTGGACGCGCCCGCCCGGCATGCCCCGGTACGCAGCGCAGCGCGCGGCTTCGCCGACCGCTGGCCCTTCCGGCGCAAGCTCAACCTGCTCGTCGGCATCCCGCTCGCCGTCGTCGCCGTCCTGTTGTGGTACCTCGTCACCGACCTGGTCCAGCAGTCCGACAGCGCCGAGTCGGCGGCCCGGATGGTGCGCGACAGCGCGCAGATGGCCCGGCTGGTCGACCGTGTGGAGGCCGAGCACCAGCAGGCGATCCTGCTGTCCGCGCGCTTCGAGTCCGGCTACTCCAAGCCCTCGCTCGCCGCCTACCGCGCGGCGCAGCACGCGGTGGACGCCCAGGCCCGGCAGGTGCGCGAGACCTTCGGCGACCGGATGCCGGACGCCGGGGCACGGGCCCTGAAAGACGTCGACGCCCTGTCCAGCCTGCGCCAGAGCGTCGAGCGTGGCTATCTGCCGGCCGACAACATCGACCCCGCCTACACGGATGCGGCGGGCGGCCTCATCGACGGTCTCGGGCTGGACCGCAACACCACGCTCGCGTCCACCTTCACCGGCAACCTGCTGGACTCCCTGCTGCGCGCGGACGCCGCCCACGGCGCCTTCGAGACCAGCGTGTTCTCGGCGAGCACCGGGGACCCCAACGCGCTGATCGAGTTCACCAACGCGGTCGGCTCCTACGACCTCTACCGCCACCAGAGCGAGCGCTTCTCCCGGTTCGCGGCCGAGCGCCAGGCCCAGCAGCTGGCCGGCATCGACCGCTCCCCCGCCCAGCTGAAGATCGCGCAGTCGTTCGCCGAGTTGCAGATCGATCCCACGCAACTGGAGGCCGGGTCGCGGGAGGAGATCCGCCGGGCGGTCCAGGACGCGCTGGCCGACTACCCGGCCTACCCCGACCAGGCCGCCGCCCGGCTGCGGATCACCACCTCGCTGATCGGCCAGATCGCCGACCGTGCCGACGACGACGCCGCCTCCGCCCAGTGGCGGGCCGGTCTGCTGCTGTACGGCGCCCTGATCGGCTTCGCGCTGTGGATCGCCTTCGCGGTGCTCGTGCGCCGCTCGGTGGTCCGGCCCGTGCAGGCGCTCACCGAGGCCGCGCGGGAGGTCGAGGAGGTCGCGGGGCGCGAGCTGGCCCGGGTGGCCGACGACGACGCCGAGGACGACGGGCCGCCCCGGCTGCGGGACATGCCGGTCACCGCACGCGACGAGATCGGCGACCTGGCCGAGGCCTTCAACCGGGTGCAGACCACCGCGGCGGCCCTGCTGGCACGCCAGGTGCTCAGCCGCCGCAACACCGCCGAGATGTTCGG
This sequence comes from Streptomyces sp. NPDC044061, assembly GCF_056434305.1. Classification (NCBI taxonomy): domain Bacteria; kingdom Bacillati; phylum Actinomycetota; class Actinomycetes; order Kitasatosporales; family Streptomycetaceae; genus Streptomyces; species Streptomyces sp. NPDC044061. The sequence continues at coordinate 46,878 of NZ_JBWKFL010000025.1, forward strand.
CAACGTCGGCCGCCGTGTCAGCAACCTGACCACGCGCCAACTCGCCCTGATCGACGCGGTGGAGCGCGGCGAGACCGACCCGGCGCTGCTGGAGCGCCTCTACTCCATCGACCACATCGCCGTACGCCTGCGACGCAACGCCGACAGCCTGATGCTGCTGGCGGGCATCCGGGAGACGGCGCTGGACGGCGCCCCCACGACGCTCTCCAACGTCGTACGGGCCGCGCTCGGGCAGATCGAGGGTTATCAGCGGGTCCGGCTCTACGCGGCCTCGGACGCCACGGTCGAGCCGGACATCATCGGCGACCTCACGCTGATGACGGCCGAACTCCTGGAGAACGCGGTGTCGTTCTCGCCCGAGGGCAGCCCGGTGGAGGTGACCGTGCGCTCCGGCGCCGACGGCGCCCACGTCGTCGTCACCGACCACGGGCTCGGCATGAGTGCCGAGCGGCTCGCCGAGGAGAACGCCCGGCTGATCCGCCGTGAACGTCTGGACCTGGTCCCGACCAAGGTGCTGGGCCTGTTCGTGGTGGGCGCGCTGGCCCGCCGCTGGGAGATCGGCGTCGAGCTGACCCGGACGCCGGGCGGCGGTGTGACCGCGGAGGTGACGCTCCCGGCCTCGCTGCTGCTGACGTTGAGCCCGGTGACCGAGCCGCCCGCGACCCCGCTCGCCGTGGCACCGGCGACCGCCGACGCCGCCTCAGGGCCGGTACGTTCCGACTCCCCCGGCCGGCCGGCCGAGCCCGCCGGTGAGCTGCCCCGCCGCCTCCCGCGCGGGGCAGCCGGCACCGGCCGGCCGCAGCCCGTCTCCTCCGGCACCGCCCGCCCGCTGCGCCGCCGGGTCCGCGGGGCCACGCTCGGTACGACCGCCGGGGCCGCGCAGGCCGTGCCGGATGCGGTCCGCACCCGGGACGCGGAGGCGGAGCGCAGCGCGCTGGAGGAGTTCGAGGCGGCGGTGGCACGCGCTCACCGGGACAGCGAGACCGGCAACCACGCGCGACCGCGCCTCGAGAGCACGACGACGACCCCATCGCACGACCAGAACCACCTTCCGGAAGGAGCCGAGCAGTGAGCACGTCGACAGGTGAAACCCCGACGGACGGCACCACGCCGACCGACCTGCAGGCAGCCGCGGCCGACTTCACCTGGCTGCTGAACCGATTCGCCACCGAGACCGCGGGCGTCGTCGACGCGATCGCCGTCTCCTCCGACGGGCTGCTGATCGCCGTGTCGGAGCTGCGCGAGCGCGCCCACTCCGAGCGGCTCGCCGCGATCGTCTCGGGCATCACCAGCCTGGCCGCCGGCGCCTCCGGCAACTACGGCCTGGGCGGCCTGAACAAGGTCATCATCGATCTGGAGGGCGGCCATGTCATCGTCTCCGCGATCGGCAGCGGCGCGGTCCTCGGCGTGGTCGCCGACAAGGACGCCAAACTCGGCAACATCGCCTACGAGATGACGCTGTTCGCCAACCGCGCCGGTGCCGCGCTCAGCCCGCAGCTCGTGCTGGAGCTGAAGAACAGCGTCGGCGCCACGCGCTGAGGCGCCCACCGCAGAGGAGGAGTGGACAGCCATGGCGGACGGCACCCCGCCCCCGGGCCCCGACCCGGTCGGACCCGCCCCCGCCGTACGGCCGTTCCTGGTCACCGCCGGCCGGGTGGCGGACGCCGCCTCCGGCCGGTCGATGCCCCTGGAGACCCAGGTGGTGGCCACCGCCGCCGGTCTCGACGCGCTCGCCCGGCTCTCCTTCGAGCGGTACGACATCGTCGCCGCCTGCCGGCTGCCGCAGTCGATCGCGGAACTCGCGGCCCGGCTGCGGCTGCACCTCAACGTGGTCCGCGTCCTGGCCGAAGACCTGCGCGACGCGGGGCAGCTCGCGGTCTACCTGCCCGACGCCGAAGCCACCCACGACGCCTCCGTCCTGCGCAGGGTTATCGACGGCCTCCGGGCCGTCACCGACTCCCGAGGGGTACCGAGTGACACCGACTGAACCGCTCACCCCGGTCGCGGCCGCGCACGCCGCCGTACGGCCGCCGCTGCCGGTGAAGATGGTGGTCGCGGGCGGCTTCGGCGTGGGCAAGACCACCGCCGTCGGCTCGATATCGGAGATCGAGCCGCTCACCACCGAGGCGTCCATCACCGAGGTCGCGGCGGGCGTCGACGACCTCACGCACACCCCGCGCAAGACCACCACCACGGTGGCGATGGACTTCGGCTGCATCACCATCGACCCGACGCTGAAGCTGTACCTGTTCGGCACGCCCGGGCAGGAGCGGTTCGGGTTCATGTGGGACGACATCGTGGAGGGTGCGGTCGGCGGTCTCGTGGTCGTCGACACCCGCCGTCTGGACGACTGCTACGCGGCCGTCGACTACTTCGAGCACAAGGGCATCCCGTTCGCCGTGGCGGTCAACGCCTTCGACGGGAAGGTGGAGCACTCCGTGGACGAGGTCCGCTGGGCCCTGGACGTCTCCGAGGGTGTCCCGGTCGTGGTGTTCGACGCCAGGGAGCGGGGCTCGGTGCGGGACGCGCTGCTCGTCGTGCTCGAACTGGCGCTGGCCCGCACCGAGGGCTGATCTCAGCCGCTCCGGCGCACCCCGGGCGAGACCGTCAGCCGGCCGACCAGCCAGAACAGCGCGAGGGTCGCGAGCGCCATCCCGGCGACCAGGGTGGCGCCGCCGACGACCTTCTCGTAGTCCTTCTGATAGAGGCCGTCGATGATGTACCGGCCGAGGCCGCCGAGGCTGATGTACGCGGCGATGGTGGCGGTGGAGACGATCTGCACGGTGGCCGTGAGCAGGCCGCTGAGGATCAGTGGGAGGGCGACCGGGATCTCCACCTGGAACAGCACCCGTGACTCGGACATCCCCATGCCCCGCGCGGCGTCGACCGGGGAGGGGTCGACCGAGCGGATCGCCTCGAAGGTGGTGACCAGGATCGGCGGTACGGCGAGCGCCACGAGCGGGATCATCACCGGCAGCAGGCCGAAGCCGAGCCAGATGAACAGCAGCACCAGCAGGCCGAAGCTGGGCAGCGCCCGGCCCGCGGTGGCGACCAGGGCGAGCAGGTTCCCGCCGCGCCCGGTGTGCCCGGTGAACAGGCCGACGGGCAGTCCGACGACGGCGGCGATCGCGAGGGCCTCCAGGGTGTACCGGACGTGCTCGCCGACCCGGGTTGGGATGCCGTCGTAGCCGTGCCAGTGGGCGCTGTCGCTCAGGAAGGCGTGGACGAAGTTCAGTACGTTCACCGGACGGCGCCCTTCCTCGGCATCCAGGGGGTGAGCAGGAGGCGTACGAGGATCAGCACGGCGTCGGCGAGAATCGCCAGGACCGCGATGGTCAGCACCGAGGTCACGGCGAGTTCGGGCCGGTGGTAGATGTTCGCGTCGTTGAGCAGGTTGCCGAGGGCCCCCTGGTTGCCGATGAGCATGCCGACGCTGACGAGGGAGATGCTGGACACGGTCGCCACCCGCAGGCCGGCGATGATCGCGGGTACGGCGATGGGCAGCTGGACCTGCAGATAACGGCGTACCGGTCCGAGGCCCATGGCGGTGGCCGCGGCCAGCGTCTCCTCCGGCACCGAGCGGACGCCGTCCACGATCGCCGGGACGAGCACCACCAGGCTGTACACGGCGAGCGGGATCATCACCGTGGTCTCGGTCTGGCCGGTGTAGTCGATGAGCACGACGAAGAAGGCCAGGGACGGGATGGCGTACAGCACGACGGTCACGCCGAGCACGGGCGCGTAGAGCCAGCGGAAGCGCACGCACAGCTGGGCCAGCGGGAGCGAGACGAGCAGCCCGGCGAGCACCGGCAGCAGGGCTTCGCGCAGGTGCAGGCCGATCAGGCCGAAGTAGCCGTGCTGCAGGTCGCTCGGGATGTCGAAGAAGCCGCTCATCGCGCCGCCTTCGCGTCGGCACGGTCGGCCACCCGGCTGTGCGCGGCCCGGATCGCCTCGCCGATGACCTGCTGGGACACGACGCCGACGGCGCGCCCCTCGTCGTTCACGGCCACGGCCCAGCCGGTCGGCGACAGGACGGCACCGTCGAGCGCGGTGCGCAGCGAGTCCTTGCCGGGTACGAACGGCCGTCCGAACGGCAGCAGTCGGTCCCGGTCGATCTCCCCGGCGGTGAGGCCGTCCGGCTCGCCCCAGCCGAGGGGTTTGCCGTCGACGTCGGTCACGAGGAGGTAGGGGGCCGTGCCGTGAGCGGCGAGCCGCTCCGCGCCCGCGTCGATGGCGACGACGGGGGCGGTCTGCAACTCCAGTTCGGCGGAAGGGAAGAAGGACAGCCTGCGGATGCCGCGGTCGGCGCCGAGGAAGTCCTCCACGAAGGGGTCGGCGGGCGCGCTGAGCAGTTCGGCCGGCGGGGCGAACTGGGCGAGCCTGCCACCGGTGCGCAGTACGGCGACCATCGTGCCCAGCTTGATGGCCTCGTCGATGTCGTGCGTGACGAACACGATCGTCTTGCCCAACTCGCCCTGAAGTCTGAGCAGTTCGTCCTGGAGTCCCTTGCGGACCACCGGGTCGACGGCGGAGAAGGGCTCGTCCATCAGCAGCACCGGCGGGTCGGCGGCGAGCGCCCGGGCCACGCCGACGCGCTGCTGCTGGCCGCCGGAGAGCTGGTACGGGTACCGCTTGGCGAGCGAGGCGTCGAGGCCGACCCGCTCCATCAGCTCGGCGGCCCGCGCCCGCGCCTTCTGCCTGCTCGCGCCGAGCAGGCGGGGCACCGTGGCGATGTTGTCGACGATGGTGCGGTGCTGGAAGAGACCGGCGTTCTGGATGACGTACCCCATCGACCGGCGCAGGGTGTTGACCGGCTGCTGCCGGATGTCCTGGCCGTCGAGGAGGATGCTGCCCTCGCTGGGCTCCACCATCCGGTTGATCATCCGCAGAGTCGTGGTCTTGCCACAGCCGGAAGGGCCGACGAGGACGGTGATCGCACGGTCCGGTATCTCCAACGACAGCCGGTCCACGGCCACCGTGCCGTCCGGGTACCGCTTGGTGACTGAGTCTATCCGTATCAAAACGCCGCGTACCCTTCGGTTTTGGCAGAGCCTGGGCCGTTGCCGGGAGAGTCTAGACCGCGAGTGTTTCAGCACTTTGGCGGGAAGTCCCAGGCAGCCGGCCGTAGCGGTTCCCCTGGCCCGCCGCATCCCGCACCATGGAGGGTCCGGGGCATGGCGAGGGGGCGGTCTGTGCAGGCGGAGAAGGTCGACGCGTTCGTGCTGACGGCCGTCGAGACCGAGTACCTGGCCGTCGTCGGCCATCTCGGACCGGGCCGGCGCAGGCACACGGCCGACGGCGCCGTCTACGAGATCGGCCACTTCCCGGGGGACCACGGCCGGCTGACCGTCGGCGTGCAGCTGGCCGGGCCCGGCAACGAGCTCGCGGCCGCACTCGCCGAGCGGGCGGTGGCCGGGTTGCGTCCCGCGGTCCTGCTCTTCGTCGGGGTCGCGGGCGGCCGCGGGGACGCGCGGCTCGGCGACGTGGTCGTGGCGGACACGGTCCACGGCTACGAGAGCGGCCGGGACGAGCGGGACGCCTTCCGCCCCCGGATCAAGTCCTGGCCGTCCGCGTTCGCCCTGGTGCAGCGGGCCCGCCTGGTCGCGGCCGACCGGCGCTGGCAGAGCCGTATCGCGCCGCCGCCCGCCGAGTCCCCGGCCGCGTACGTCGGTGCGCTGGCCGCCGGCGCGAAGGTGGTCGCCCACGCCGAGTCCGCGTCCGGGAGGCTGCTGCGCGAGGTGGCCGGTGACACCCTGGCCGTGGAGATGGAGGGCCTCGGCCTGCTCACGGCGGCCCGGATCAACCCGCGGGTGCAGGCCCTCGTGGTCCGGGGCGTCTCGGACCTGCTGGGCGACAAGGACCCCACCCACGACGCCCGCTGGCAGCCGGTCGCCGCCCGGCACGCGGCCGCCTTCGCCTTCGAACTGCTCGCCACCCTGGACGCACCGCGCCACGGCGCGGCAGCCCGGGAGGCCCTGTCGATCCGTCAACTGGGCGAGCTGGCAACCCTGCTGCTCGCCGTGCCGGGCATCTCCTCCCCCGCCGCCTGGCAGCAACTCCTGGACGCACTGCCGGGGATCGGAACCCTGACCAGCCGTCAGCACAGCGGCCGCCTGGAGGCACTCTCCCTGCTGCGCACCTGCGAGTCGGCGCTGGGCTGGCCGGCGCTCATGGAGGCCCTCGACGCCCTGTGGCCCGCCACCCCCGCCGTGGAGGAGGTGCGGCTCTATCTGACGCGACATCAACTCATCTGATACGAAACGCACTTGGCGAGGTGAACAGTTGCCCGGCATTCACTCGAATCGCTTGGCGGAGGGCGACGGCTGTGGAAGAGTTCACGGCCACGAAGGGATGAGGAATGACTGCCTACGGGGGCGGCGGTCTCGGACTCGTACGGGAGTTTGCGGAAGCCTTGGGCAAGTGTGCCAGCTTACAGGAGCGCAGCTCCAGGGCGCTGTGCCTGCGGCTCATGGCCAAGGAGCTCGGCACTCCTCCACCGGTCCGGGAGTACGACGTGGCGCACTACTTCCTCCTCGAACTGGCCTCGGTCTGCCTGGAGAACCCGCGGACGATGCGGGCGCTGCTGGAGGCGCTCTCGGTGTTCGACGAGGACGTGGACGAGCTCAGGGCGCTGTCCGACAACCTGCTGGCCGATCCCGCCCTCCCGGTCGACGAGGTCCTCTCGCTGCGGCCGCTGCTCGACGGCTTGGCGCCGCCCAACCTGCCCTCGCTGTGCCGAAGAGCGGTCGGCGACCTGCGGCCGGTCCCCGCGTACCCCGACGCCTGGAGCGCCTTCGAGGGGCTCGGCCGGCTCAACGCCCGCCCGGACGGGCTGCCGCCCACGCTCGCCTTCGTCGAGTACCTGGCCGCCGAGGCCCCGCACGACCGCAGCTTCGCGCTGCGGTCCTGGAACGACTCCCAGGCCCAGGGCCTGTCGCTGCTCACGGAGCTGCGCAGCCTGCGCCAGCAGGCGGCCTACGCCCGCACCCCCGAGCCCGGCAACGCCTACCTGGTCGTCCGGCTGCTGCGCCGGGAGGAACCGGGGCGCTACCTGCTCACCTCCTGGCGCCACTACGACCCGGACGACCCTGATTCCTGGCGCCCCCGGCAGGAGAGGAGCGTGGAGGTGACGCTGGCCGAGGCGGAGCGGGAGGTCGAGCGGCTGGTGTTCGAGGCCGACGAGGACTGGGCCCGGGACGCCGACCGCATCCGGGTGGAATTCCTGCTGGGCCCGGACGACCTGACGCTGCCCGTGCACCGCTTCCGCACCGAACTGGACAGCGACCCGGTGTCGTACCTGAGCGTGGGCTACTGCGTGGTCGTACGGAGCCTGCTGCGCAGCCGGACACCCCGCTGGCACCGGGCGTGGAAGCAGCGGTGGGCGGCCGTCACGGACGAACTCGCCCGCCCGCTCGTCGTGGGCGGGCGGCGGCCGGAGGACCCCCGGTGCGGGGACATCTCCGGGCTCGACGCCCGGCTGAAGGGCGACCGGTCGGTCGGCTGCCTCGTCCTCTCCAGGCCGCCGGAGGTGTCCACCGAGGGGGCGCAGGAGGCACTGGTCGCGCTGCGGTGCGGGGTGCCCGCCCTCGTATGGGATTCACGGGAGATGCGTGACGTGAGGGCACAACAGGGCGTTGTTCAGCCCGACGAGAGCGTATACGGCTTGTTACGCGACCTTCCTGGTCTCCGCGAAGCCGTGACAGAATTGCGAACCGAAGCCCACGGGGGTTCCTTGACCGGCCGCGACGATCATCCGGGGCACCACCTGGTACTCCTGTGGGACGACCCGACGAGGCCGGTCGAGAGCCCTCAGCCGTTGACGGGACCGGACCAGGGGGTGGACGGTCGATGACCGGCGCTGCCCAATTCGAGGGGAACGGCACGGGGGCCACCTCCGCGCGCTTTCCGCGGCCTTGGTGGATCTACCGGGGCACCGGCCTGCCCCTGCGCGACATCGAGCTCGCCGAGGTACTGCCCAAGGCTCCGCCGTGGCGGACGTTCACGGGGAGTTCCGCGTCCCGAGCCGGGGCCGACGGGGCGGGTGCGTCCCTGGAGCCGCCCGCGCCGCCGCAGGACGAGGCCGAACTGAGGCGCCGGCTCGGCGCCACCCGCGAGGGCATGGTGCCCGACCCGACCGAGGTCGACCTGGTGAACGCGGCGCTGATCCTGCGCCGCCCCCTGCTGGTCACGGGCCGGCCCGGCACGGGCAAGTCGTCGCTGGCCTACCGCATCAGCCGCGAGCTGAGACTGGGACGGGTCCTGCGGTGGCCGATCACCTCCCGCACCACCCTGTCGTCCGGCCTGTACCGGTACGACGCCGTGGGCAGGATCCACGCGGCGGCCACCTCGGACGCCCGGGCCACGGAGGCCGCGGGCGTCTCGCCCGGCGGCGGCGGCTCCCCGACCTCGGACATCGGCGCGTTCCTCGAACTCGGCCCGCTGGGCACGGCCTTGCTGCCCCACGCGCTGCCCAGGGTGCTGCTGGTCGACGAGTTCGACAAGAGCGACATGGACCTGCCCAACGACCTGCTCGACGTCTTCGAGGCGGGCGAGTTCGCCGTTCCCGAGCTGGCCCGGCTGCGCGGCCACCAGCCGGTGGTGGAGGTGCGGTCCGACGACCCCGACCGCACGGTGCGGATCCGCGACGGCCGCATCCGGTGCCGGGAGTTCCCGCTGGTCGTGATCACGAGCAACGACGAACGCGAGTTCCCGCCCGCCTTCCTGCGTCGCTGCCTGCACCTGCACGTCAAGGAGCCCGAGCGGGACCGGCTGGCCGACATCGTGGCCGCGCACCTCGGTTCGCAGGACGACGACCCGCGGGTCGCGGAGCTCATCCGGCTGTTCGCCGAGCGCAGCGCCCAGGAGAACGGCCTGGCCACCGACCAGTTGCTCAACTCCATCTGGCTCGCCACGTCCGGCGCGTACTCCCGTGGCGCCGACTGGGAGGCACTGCTGCGCGCCGTCTGGCACCGACTCGACGGCGTGAGAGAGACGTGACGCACGGCGGCGGCACCGAACCCGCCCCCGCGGGCCGGGAGTCGTTCGGGGCCTCCTGGTCCGAGATCGCCGACGCGTTGCTCCTGCTGGCCGGCGGGGCGGGCGACGGCCCCGGAGAGCACCGGACGGACGGCTCGGCGCCGACCGGCTCCGAGCCGAAGGCTGCCGATCCGCCCCCGGCCGACGCCGGGCCGGAGGAGGAGCCCGGCGCTCCGGAATCCTCCTCGCCGCCGGAACGGGGCGATGCCGCGGATCCGGGCGCCCCGGGGGCGTACTCTCCGGATCCCGGCGGGACCGCGCGTGCCGACGCACTGCTCGGTGCCCCGGTCGCCTCGGCGCCCGCGAACGTACCCTCCGACTTCGGCACGCCCGCGCCCGTCCACCGCGCGGCGTGGCCCCCGATCCGGGCGCGTGAACTCGTCCGGGCCTTACGTCCCTTCAAGCGGACGACCGCGTCGGTGACGCAGGCCGAGCTGGACGAGGATGCGACGGCGGAGTCCACGGCGCTGAGCCTCCGCTGGATTCCGCAGTTCCGGCCGCTGCGGGACCGGTGGATGGACGCCGTGCTGGTCGCCGACGTCAGCTCGTCGATGACCGTCTGGCGACGCACGGTGGCCGAGTTCGAGCAGGTCCTGCGGCATACCGGAGCGTTCCGGGACATCCGCGTGCACACCGTCGACGGCGACCGGATGGCGGAGGCGGATCCGCCCTGGCGCATCGGCCACTCGCCGCTGACCGTACGCAAGCCCGACCGTGGCCGCCTGGTGGTGCTGCTGGTGACCGACGGCGTGGGGGCCGGCTGGCGCAGCGCACGGGCGGCCCGCCTGCTCGGGGACTGGGCCCGTCATGCCTCGGTGGCCGTGGTCAACGTACTGAACGAAGCGGTGTGGCACCGCACCGGGCTGCCCGCCCGCCTGGCCCGGGTGCGGGTGCCGGGGCCAGGCGCCCCCAACAGCTCCTGGGACGTACGGGGCGGCACGGCGGCGGACGCGGCGGTCGTCCCGGTCCTGGAGCTGGCCCCGGCGTGGCTCGGCCGCTGGGCCCGGCTGGCGACGGGCCTGGCGACCGGCGCCCACGACCTCTGGGTGACCTCTCCGGGCGAGGGCCGGCACCAGGAGCCGGCCGACGCCGAGGCCCCGCCGCGGGATCCGGTGGAGCGGGTGTCGCGGTTCCGGGCCGACGCGAGCCCGGCGGCCTGGGACCTCGCCGCACGACTGGCCGCCATTCCGCTCAACATCCCCACCATGGAGCACGTGCTCCACACCAGCGGGGCCGGCACGGGACCCGGCGAACTGGCCGAGGTCATGCTGGGCGGCCTGCTGCGCCGGGTCGGCACCGACCCCCTCGACGAACTGGACATCGCCTACGAATTCCACGACGGCGTCCGCGAGTTGATGCTGTCCGCCGCGGGGTCGAGGGACGAGACCCGGTATCTGCTGCGCAGCACCATGGAACGGCTGGGCCGCACCTGGCAGCCCCTGAGGGAGCTCGGGGCGCTGCTGGACGACCCGCGGGCATCGCCCTCGGACTCCCCGTTACCCGAACGGCTGATTCCCTACGCCCACGTTCAGGTGAAGGTGACCAGGGCACTGAGCGGCCCCTACTTGGAGTCATCGCGCTTGCTCCGCAGCCGCCTGGAGCAGTCCACGTCCGCCCTCTCGGCCCAGACCGACCAGTCTGAGGTGATAAACGTGACCAATGGACGCAATCCCAGCTCCGATCGGCCCCAGGCCGGAGCGGCGAGCGACCGCACCCCGGATGCGCAACCGGGGGAGATACGCGACGTACCCGATGAATCCGATACTTCGATAAAGGGAGCACCAGTGTCAGTCCCCCTCGTCCGGAGCTCGCCGCCGACGGAGGAGCGTCGGGCCGGAGATCCCGCCATCTGGAATGTCCAGCCCAGGAACCCCAGCTTCACCGGGCGGGCGAAAGAACTGGCGGCGCTCCACCAAAGACTGACCACCGAGGGGGCGACCGCCGTTCTGCCCGAGGCGCTGCACGGCCTGGGCGGCGTCGGGAAGACCCAGATCGCCATCGAATACGTTCATCAGCACGCGCAGGAATACGACGTCATCTGGTGGATCTCCGCCGAGCGCCCGGAGCAGATCCGGCAGTCGCTGACCCAGCTGGGGGCGGCACTCGGTCTGGAGACGGGTGGTGAGCAGGAGATCACCATCGCGACGGTGCTCGCCACGCTGGGTTCGGGCCGCCCCTACCGGCGCTGGATGCTCGTCTTCGACAACGCGGAGGACCCCGACGCGGTCAGGCGGTTCTTCCCCGCCCAGAACACCGGCAGGATCCTCGTGACCTCACGCAACGCACAGTGGGGCCGCATCGCGCGGACGGTCGACATCGACGTGTTCACCACCGAGGAGAGCATCGAGCTGCTCGCCCGGCGCGGTCCGGAGCTGCAACGGCAGCAGGCGGCCCGGATCGCCCAGGCACTCGGCAACCTGCCCCTCGCCCTGGAGCAGGCCGCCGCCTGGCTGTCCGAGACCGGTATGCCGGTGGACGAGTACCTGCACATCTTCGAGGACGAACGCGCGGACCTGGACTCCCAGCGCAGCGAACTGCTCGCCGCAGGCGTCCCCGTGGACTACCCGGAACCGGTCGCCGCCGCCTGGAACATGTCGCTCGGCCGGCTGGCCGACCGGCATCCCGGAGCCCATCAACTCCTGCAGGTCTGCAGCTTCTTCGCGCCCGAGCCGATCCCCCGGCGCATCTTCGCCGGCGTGCGCGGCGTCGAACTCCCCGCGGAACTCACCCAGGTGCTGCGCAGCCCGGTCAGACTGGGCGAGGCGATCCGGGAGATCAACCGGTACTCCCTGATCAAGATCAACCACCGGGACGGCACCATCCAGATGCACCGCCTGGTGCGCGCCGTGCTGGTGGGCCGGATGTCCCCGCAGGAGCAGGCCGACATGCGCCACGCCGCGCACGTCCTGCTCGCCAACTACGACCCGGTGGACGTGGCGGCCGTGAACTGGCCCCGGTACGCGGAGCTGCTGGTCCACGCCCGCTTCTCGCGCGCCCTGGACTGCGACGACGGCTGGGTGCGGGACATGGTGGTCAACCTCATCCGCTATCTGCACGTCTCGGGCGACCACCTCACCTGCGCGGAGTACGGCCGTGAGGTGGTCGACGCCTGGACCGCCCGGCGCGGCGAGACCGATCTGCAGACGCTCAACGTGGCCGGCACGCTCGCCCACACACTGCGCGCCCTGGGCCACTTCAGCCAGGCCTCGGAGCTCAACGACAAGAGCCTGCGCCTGCTGCGGGAAAGCGTCGGGGAAGACCATCCCGACACCCTCGCCGCCATCGGCTCGGTGTCCCAGAGCACGCAGATCCGGGGCGACTTCGGGACCTCGGTGGAACTGGAGCAGGACCGCTGGCGCCGCGCCGTCCGCGTCTTCGAGGACGGTGACCCCACGCTCCTGGCCGCCGCCAACGACTACGCCCTCGCCCTGCGGCTGGTCGGCAAGTACACCCAGGCCCGGGACATCGACACCCAGGCGCGGGACGCGGCCAACCGGTCCCTCGGCTACGATGCGCTGCTGACCCTGCTCATCAACAGCAACCTCTCCATCGACGTGCGGGAGTCCGGTGACTACCTGCGCAGCCGGGAGATGCAGGAGGAGACCCTGCAGCGCGTCCGGCACGTCATCAAGGACCGCGCCGCCCCGGTGAGTCTGATCGCCGCCCGCACGCTGGCCGTGGCCCGCCGCAAGGCCGGTGACCACGCCGGAGCGCTGGAGCTGAACGAGGAGACGCTGCGGCTGTACCGGAGCAAGTTCGGCGAGCGGAACCTGAACGTGGCGGCGACCGTGCTCAACCTCTCCATGGACCTGCGGCAGAACGCCGACCTCGAGCGCGCCCGTGCCGTCGGCGTCCAGTGCCTGAACACACTGCGGGACCTGCTGGGCGCCCGGCACCCCTACGCCCTCGCGGCCGCGGCGGACCTGTCGGTGACGCGGCGGCTGATCGGCGAGGTGGACGAGGCGCTGGCCGCGGACAAGGACACGTACGAGGCGCACTGCACGGCCCTCGGCGAGGAACACCCCGGTTCGCTCGGCATCGCGATCAACCTGGCCAGCGACCACTACGCCCTCGCCGACTACGCGGAGGCGGTCGGGATCGACGAGCGCACGCTGCCGCTGTGCCGGGCGCAGCTGGGGGACGACCACCCGTCCACCCTGGCGTGCTCGATGAACCTGTCCCTCGATCTGCGTGCGCTCGGCCGGGGCGAGGAGGCCCAGCGCACGCACGCCGACACCCTGGAGCGCTACCGGGCCGTCCTGGGCAACAGCCACCCGGCCACCGTGGGCTGCGCCCGCGGCATGCGCGCGGACTGCGACGTGGAGGTACACCGCTGAACCCGGCCGGGCGGGCGGCCGGGCGCTACGGGGCTGCGGGGCTGCAACGGCAACCGGGTCGGTCGACCGGGCGACCGGGCGCCGGAGTCCTCGAGCGAGCAGAGGGGCTTGCCGGCCGGCGCGGCGGTGCGGTCCTCGGCCGGGAGGCGGGGGCTGCGTGGCTGCACCGGGCAGACCGGGCAGCCGCGTCACCCGGCCCCGCCGCCGAGGCCCGCCGCTTCCGCGATCCGGGCGGCTGCCGTCCCGGGGGGCTGGGGGCGGCCCCGGCGCAGGAGTTCCCGGTGTACGGCGGCCACCAGCTCGGGGCGGTCCAGCAGGGCGTCGCGGGGCGGCCCCCCGGGCAGGCTTGCGCCCGGCCCCGCCCAGGCCACTTGGGCTCTCGGTGAGAAGACGGCGGTAGCGGGCCGACACGGCAGTGCGGTTCCCGGCCGGGCAACCGTGTCAGCCGTGCCGGCCGTGTGGCCCGGGCGACCGGAACGCCGGGTCCTCGGCGAGCAATCGGCGCTGGCGCGGCGGCACGGTCCCCGCCCGGGCGGCTGCGGGCTGCGGGCTGCGGGCTGCGGGCTGCGGGCTGCACCAGGCAACCGTGTCAGTCGGTCCCGCCGCCGAGGCCCGCCGCTTCCGCGATCCGGGTGGCCACCGTCTCGGGTGCCTGGGGGCGGCCCCGGCGCAGGAGTTCCCGGTGTACGGCGGCCACCAGCTCGGGGCGGTCCAGCAGGGCGTCGCGGGGCGGCCCCGCGGGGAGGCTGAGGCCCAGTCCGGCCCAGGCGAGCGGGTCGCCGGGGTTCTCGGTGAGCAGACGTCGGTAGCCGGCCAGCGCGGTGGTGCGGTCGCCGGACGCCCAGGCGTAGTCCGTCGGCGAGGCGCCGGCCAGGGTCGCCGGGTCCTCGCGCAGGTGCGCGAAGCGCTCCGGGTCGCCGAAGCGGATGCGGACCAGCCGGGTGCGGACCTCGGGGGCGAGCGGTCCGGGCAGCGGGCGGACCTCCGGGTGGCACGGCGGCGGCTGCCCGGCCTCCAGGGCGTCGGCCCAGGCACGCACCTGGGCCGGGTCACAGCTCAACTGGGAGAGGCGGAACACCATCCGGTGGTCGTCGCGCGCCTCCGCTGCGGCCAGGGCCGCTGCGACTGGCACCGGTTCCTTGAGCAGGGCCGTGAGCGTGTGCTCGCCCCCTCGCAGGCATTGCTCGCCCAGCTCGGTCAGGGAGGCCTCGGACCACAGGGTGCGCAGCCCTTCCTCCACCTGTCCCCGGCGCAGCGCGAACTCGAAGTCGGCCTCCGCGCGTTGGGCACGGGACAAACCGGTGCCCTCGCGCAGGGCCTGCCAGAAGGAGGCCACGCCCAGGAAGGCGTAGACACCCTGCAGGATCCCGCGCAACGGTCTGGGGTCGGCACGCCAGGGCGCGTAATGGGTCTCCTCCAGGCCGCCGCGCAGCAGGGTGACGAGATCCAGCAGGGCGCTGAGCTTGATGTGCTGGGCCTCGTGGACGAGGGCCGCGGCGAGGTCGAGCGGCCGGGCCGGCCTGCTCATCAAGACGCCCCCGTACGATTCGGGGGCGCTGCCGCTGAAGAGGTCCGCGGGACTGCGATCGGGCAGTGGGGTGAGTGCGAGCAGGCAGTCCGCGACACCGGCCGGGTCGACGCGGTGCTGTGCGGCCACGTACCGCCAGGCGGCCTCGTAGAGGCCGCGCCAGCGGACCACCTCGTCCTCGCCCAGCCGGCCGACGGGCAGCCGGCGCAGGTAGTGCCGCCAGTGGTCGAGGTCCTCCAGCACCAGGGCGCCGGGCACCTCGGCGTCCGTCGAGCGCAGCCGTCGCAGCGCCCGCCAGCCGGGGGCGTCACGGCCGAGATCGTCGGGCAGCGGCAGCGTCCCGGCGGTCCAGCGTACTCCGGCGCCTCCGGTGTCCCGGAAGGCCTCGGCGACGGACAGCGGGGCCTCGGAGGGCAGCTCGGCCCATCCGAGCGCGGGGAACAGGACGCCCGTGCCGAGGACCGGGACGCGGGCCCGGAACGGGATGCCGGCCGCGAGAGCCGCCGCCGCGGCCAGGGCGTGCACCTGCGCGGTGTCCCGCCACATGTCCTGCGCCGGCCCGCCCCCGGAGTCGGCGCGCAGTCCGCGCAGGGTCCGGGCCAGCCAGCTCCCCACCGGCGGATGGAGCAGCACCGCCTCCACCGCCGCCCGGTCCGCCGCCTCGGCCTCGGCCAGCAGGTGCCAGGCCGTCTGTGCCGAGGGCAGTGCCCGGTCGTCCGGCGAGTGGCGGTCGGCGATCTCGACCAGGGCCCGCAGCAGGATCAGCCGCCGGCTGCGCTGTGCCGTCCTCAGGGCCGCGACGGCGTCGCGGTCACCACCGCCCTGCGCGAGCTGCTGGAAGTGGGTCACGGTCAGCCGGTGACGTGGGGCACCGGTCCGGATCTGTCCGGAATCGGACCCGGCCCCCGAGCGGTGCACCACGGGCCCGTCATCCGACACGGCGTCTCCTCACCATCAGCCGGCCAGGAGCATGTCAGCAACCACTCCCGGCGTTCGACGCCGAGCTCAGCGTGGGCGGGGAGTCGACCAGAGCCAGCAGACGGCGGGCCTGCTCGCGCAGTCCGGCGGACGCGAGGGAACCGACGGCCGCCAACGGCACTTCCGAGAGATCCACCAACTCGGTCTCGACATCGGGTGCCGACAGATCCACGGCCCGTCCCCCTCTTTGCCGACAGCACACGCGTCCCTCTTCATGGTTACTCAATCGTCGGGGTTGCGAAAGATGGGCGTCCGCCGGGAACAGGCCAACCAGCGACTCCCGACGGCATCCGCCGGCCGCTCGAACTCCTGCCAGGGCTACGGCAGATCGTCCCCGCGCAACACCAGCAACTCCTGATGCCCCGGCCGCTCCACCGCCGCCAGCCGCACCGCCATCCGCTCCACCATCTCCTCGAACAGGGTCCGTGCGTCCCGTCCGTTGGCGGGCTCCCGCGCGCCCGCCCGGGCCCGGAACCGGGTCAGCAGCAGCTCGTCCACTCCCGTATCCAGTTCGAACCCGTGCCGCTCGGCCAAGTGCCGTACGATCCGCACCAGTTCCTCGGGCTCGTACGGCCGGAAGGTCACCGTCCGCGAGAAGCGGGAGGCGAGACCCGGGTTGGCGGTGAGGAACTCCTCCATCTCCACCGGGTAGCCGGCCGCGATCACCACGACGTCGTCGCGGTGGTCCTCCATCAGCTTGGTCAGTTCGTCGATGGCCTCCTGGCCGAAGTCGTGTCCGACCCCGAAGCGACGGGAGAGGCTGTAGGCCTCGTCGATGAAGAGGACTCCGCCACGGGCGCTGTCGAAGGCGTCGCGGGTCTTCAGCGCTGTGGAGCCGAGGTACTGGCCGACCAGGTCGCTGCGGTGCACCTCGACCAGCCGGCCGTCGGCCAGGACGCCGAGGTCGGCGAGGATGCGGCCGTAGAGGCGGCCCACGGTCGTCTTGCCGGTGCCCGGCGGCCCGGAGAAGACCAGGTGGCGGCCGCCGGGCGGCTCGGGCAGCCCGGCCTCGCGGCGCAGTCCGGCGAGCCGGAGCAGGTCGGCCTGGGTGCGGACCTGGTGCTTCGCCTCGGACAGGCCGATCAGGGCGTCGAGTTCGGCGCGCGGGTCCGCCGCGGCGGGTGGGGCCGTGGGCGGCCGTTCGTCGGTGGTCACCGAGGCGCGGTGCACGGTCCCCTCGCCGGAAACGGCCTCGCCGTGGCTGCCGGTGACACTGCTGTCGCGGACCCGGCCGCCGGCACCGCTGTCGGCGCGCAGACCGTCGGCCCCGCTGCCGGTGAGGGCGCTGTCGCGGACGTCGAAGCGGCTGCTGTTCGCGGCCAGGAGACCGTGGGACGCGGCGCCGGTCACGGTGAGGTTCCCGGCGGTCAGGGCGGCGCTGTCCATGAGGTGGACGCCGTGCCGTCCGGCCCGTTCGACCGTGCAGCCGTGCGCGGTCAGGTCCGCGGTGTCGCGGACGAAGAAGCCGTCGCCGAGGCTGCCTTCGACCCGGACGTCGCGGACGGTGAGCCGGGCGGATCCGGTGAGGACGAGCCCGCTGTCCCCCATGCCGCGCAGGACCGCTCCGGTGACCTCGCCGGCCGAGCCGGTGTCGGAGGCGTACACGCCGTAGCGGCAGTCCTCGGCGCGAAGTCCGGTGACCTCGACGGTGCCGTCCTGGCACAGCCGCACCGCGGACTCGGTCAGCGCGCGGGCCTCGAGGCGGGCGAGGACGGCATGGCCGTTCTCCACGACCACCCCCTTGCGGGCACCGTCGACCCGGCAGCCCTCGAGGCGCAGTCTGCCCCGCTGGTCGACGTGCAGGGCGGCGTTGGAGGCGCGGGCGAAGGAGCAGTCCTCCAGCCGGACCACACCCTCCTCGGTCACCCGGACGCCGACGGCCCGGCAGCCCTCGAAGACGCAGTCGCGCAGCGTGGGATCGGCTCCGCCCGCGACGACCGCTCCGGCGTTCGCGCCACTCACCCGGGCGCGTACGACGGTGCCGTGGCCCTGGTCGCGGAAGCCGAGCGCGGTTCCGGCGAGGTCCAGGAACCGGCACGCGCGCACCTCGGCCTCGCCGTGCCGGTCGGCGAGGACGCCGTGGCCCCCGGTGCCGGTGAACGCGCAGTCGGTGACACGGACCCGGCTGCCGGCGCCGGTGACGTGGACGGCGCCGCCCCGGGTGCCGGCGAAGGAGCAGCCGGTCACCTCGGCCTGGGCGCCGTCGGCGACGACAAGGGCGTCCGCCTCGGCCTCGTGGAACCGGGTGCCGAGGAAGTCGGCGCGGGCCCCGCTCAACGCGGCACCCCCGACGGTGAGTTCACCACCGACGACGGTGACCTCGGTGCCGGCCGTGGCGCTGAGCGCGAGCGCTCCGGCGCTTCCGGTCAGCCGGCAGTCGCGCAGGGCGACCCGGCCGGAACCGACCGCCACGGCGGCCTTGCCGCGGGCGACGACGGTGAGCCCGGTCAGCACGGCGGTGCCGGTCACGCTCACGGCGGTCTCGGTGGGGCGCTCGACGGTCACGGTGCCCGGCCCCCGGACGGCACGGATCTCCACATCACCCTTCAGGACGAGGGGTTCGGGGTAGCGGCCCGGTTCGACCAGGACGCAGACGGGACCGTCGCCGCCGTGAGCGCGCAGCGCCGCCGCGATCGAGCGGTGCCCGCGGGTCGCGGTGCGCGCCACCCGCAGCACCCGGACCTCACCTACGGCGGCCGTGCGGGAGGCGGGCGGCGGGGGCGGCGGGTCGGGGGGCGGGGGCACGGGACCGAGGGCGGGGCCGCTCCAGCGGCGGGCGGACTCGCTGCCGCGCGCCGGTCCGGCGACCCGGACGCCGTAGGTGCCGAGGAGGTGGGCGAGTTGTTCGGGATGGACGGAGAGTCCGTGGGGTTCGCCGGCCGGGCCCGCCAGCACGGGCACGATCTCCAGCGGGCCGCCGGGGACCGTACGGAAGCAGCCCCGCAGCGGTTCGGCGACGGGCGGCGGGAGAGGCAGGAGGGGCTGGACGGTGCCGTCGGCCGCGGCCTGGAAACCCGGGGTCGCGGCCGGTGCGAAGTGGGCGAGGAGGGTCCAGCGGGGGCGGCGGTCGCCGGTGGCGCCGGGCGGGGACTCGATCTCCATGGCGGTCGACGCGGCCCAGGGCAGCGTCCGTTCGTCCGCGCCGACCCGCAGCCGGAGCCCTCCGGGGTCCAGATGCAGGGAGCACCGCCTGCCGAGCAGCCGGTCGAGCAGCGCCGCCGCCGGCAGGACGACGGCGGGGGCGGCGACCGCGGCGCCCAGGTACGGCCAGTGCGGGCCGGCGCCAGGGCGGATCGAGCTGTGCCAGCCGTACCCCCAACAGCACAGCAGCCACACGGCGACCGACAGCCGCCGGCCCTGGTGCGCGAGGCGGGCGGCGAGCGGGGAGCGCAGGCGGCCCGGAATCCGATGGCCTGAGCCGTCCGGGGGCGGTCCGGTGCGGCGCCAGCGCGGCCCGGCGTGCGCCTCGAACGCCCGGTCGAGAGCGGCCGGGTCGGCGTCCAGCAGGCGCAGGTCGACGGTGAGGCCGTCCCAGCCCCGGTCCCAGCGGGGCGTCGGCTCCATCGCCCGGAACAGCGGTCCGGGCCTGCGCCGGGCGGCCGGTGCGCTCGTGCGCAGCAGCAGCTGCTCCGGGAAGCGGTGGCCGGTGCGCAGCAGGCGCCGGTCGGCGGCCGGGATCACACAGATCCGGTCGATGTCGGCCCAGGGCAGCCGCAGCCTGCGCAGCGGGCCGCGCCATTCGAGGCCCGTCGTGTCGACGGTGAGCGCGACCGGCAGCAGCGAGGTGAGCAGCAGGCGCAGGCAGAGCAGGGCGAGGACGGCCGCGCCGAGCACGCTCTCGGCGACCACGGGTCTGGGCGCCCCCACCGCGCGTGCGCCGTCGGCGGACAGACAGCACACCAGCGCGCCCGCCCCGGCACCGGCGGCGGCCCACAGCCGGTTCTGCACCGTGCGCAGGTCCCGGCGGAAGGTGGCGCGGGGCACGGGCGCGCGCACAGTGGACGGGGCGGGGGGCGCGGCCGCGGTCCGTGCGGCGTCCTCCCCGTCCCCGGCGCCGAGCAGGACGTCCACCCGTACCCCCGTCCGCTGAGCCGCTCCCGCGGTCGTCGGTGCCCGTCGGGCCGATCACGGGATCAAGCGTAGAGGATCCGACTACCATGACTGATGTGTCGTCACTTCAGGACCGCGATGAACAAGTCGCGCTGCTCTGCGACCAGTTGCCCCGGCTCCGCCGGATGCACCGGGGCCCGGTGGGGGCGGTGAAACGGCTGCTGATCGACCGGGCCGTGCGAGCCGCCCGGGACGGTGAGCCGGTCGAGGAGTACCTGTCCGAACTGGGCCTGCTGCGCGCTGGTACGGCTCCGGAGGGTCAGGGACCGGGAGCGCCGCGATCGTCGCTGCCGACCACGGTGGCCGACGACGGCCCGCACGCGGTGCCCGGCGAGCACGTCTGCCCGCGCGGGGTGTGCGCCCGCCGCGAGCGCCGGCGGGCGGACCGGGAACTGCCGGTGTGCGAGGTGTTCGACCTGGCCCTGCGCTTCGACGCCGAGAGCTGAGCGGCCCGGCATGCTCACCGGGCTGGTCACGGACATGGGCCGGAAGCTGGCCGAGCGCTGGGCGGCGGCGCTGGTGCTGCCCGGGCTGGTGTTCACCGCGCTCGCGGCCGTCGCCCTGACACTGGGCCAGCGGCACTGGTCGGACCTCGGGCTGCTGCGGCATCGGCTGCGGACACTGACCGCCGACGGGTCCGGTTCGACGCGTACGGCGGTGCTGCTGCTCGGGGTGCTGGCCGTGTCCTTCGCCGCCGCCCTGCTGGCCGACGCGCTGGCGGGACCGTACGAGCGTGCGCTGCGGGGCAGTTGGCCGGCTCCGTTCGGCGGGCTCGCGGACCGGCTCACCGAGCGGCGCCGGCGCGCCTGGGACGACCGCGACGAGGCCTGCCGGCGCGCCGAAGGCACGGGCGGACTCGGTGCGACGGAGGCGGCGCGCAACGAGGTGGCGGTGGTCCGGCCGGGCTGCCCGACCTGGACCGGGGACCGGCTGCGGGCCCCCGCGGTGCGGATCCGCAAGGAGTACCGGGTCGAACTGGCGGACACCTGGCCCCGGTTGTGGCTGCTGCTGCCGGACTCCACCCGGCTGCCGCTCACCGAGTCCCGGCAACGGCTGGACGAGGCGATGCGCCTGGGCGGCTGGGCGGTGCTCTACGTGCTGCTGGGCGCGGTGTGGTGGCCGGCCGCCGTCGCCGGGGCGGGCGCGGGCCTGGTGGCCTGGCGGCGCGGGCGCGAAAGCGCCGACGGATACGCGGAGTTGGTGGAGTCGGCCGTGGACGTCCATCTGCCGGAACTGTTCGAGCGGTTCGACCCGGAGACCCGTCCGGTGCGGGTGAGCATCGGACCGGCGGTCACCGAGCGCTTCCGCAAGGGGGCCGGCCCACGGCACAGGTGACGGGCCCCCGATGCGCGGGGCCGAAAGGTGCGGAACATGGCGACGGACACGGCTTGGGAACAGGAGCCGGCCGGTGAGGACCGGCAGAGCGAGCGGGAACGGTTACTGCGCACGGTGCGCGCGCGGCTGGACGGGCTCGGCGGCCCGGGCGGCACCGCGGCGCTGCACACCGAGGAGGCGCGTACCGAGACCGAGGCGCTGCTGCGGCACCTGGTGGGCACCGGCCCGGACGGCGCGTACGACGTCGACCAGGAGGTTGCGTACACGCTCGGGGTGGCGCTGCTGATCCGCGCCGACGACCGGCGCGAGGCACCGGCCGCCGAACAGGACGGCCGGTACGGCCTGCTGCTGCTCGCCCCGTTCCACTGTCATCTGCCCGGCACCCCGGACGTCCTGCCGCCGCCGCTGCGCGCGGGGCTGGACGAGCTGCTCGGCCCCGAGGGCCGGCGCCCCGAGGAGCCGCAGGCCGTCGTCCACGAGCATGCGGCGGCCCTCTCCAACGTGGGCATGCTGCTGCTGGAGCTGGGCATCGTGCTGGCCTGGCCCGAGGCCTGGGAGGCGGCCGCCCGGCTGACCCGCCGGGCCATGCCGTACCTCGCGCCCGACGGACACGACCGGGCGCTGGCCGGCTGCAACCTCGGCTACGCGCTGCTGCTGGGCTCCGTGCGGGGCGAGGAGGGCCGCGAGCGGCTCGCCGAGGCCGTCGACGTCCTGCGCACGGCGTTCGCCGGCACTCCCCCGGGCCACCCCAACCACGCCCGCTGCGCCAACGGGCTGGGACTGGCGCTGCTGGCCTGGGCAGGCGCGCGGGAGGACCGCGCCCTGCTGGCGGAGTCGGCCGAGCTGCTGCGGACCGCGACCCGGAGCGCCGGCCCGGCCGACGAGAACGTGGCGCAGATGCACTCCGACCTCGGCTACGCCCTCACCGCGTACGCCCTCAGCGCCGGCGCGGGCGAGGAGGTGGCGCCGCAGGTACGCGACGAGGCCGTCGCCGCGCTCCGGCGTTCCCTCGACCTCACCCCGGCCGAGGACACGGAGGCGCTCCGGGGCCGCCTCGACCGGCTGGCCGAGGCCCTCCTGATCGGCCTGCTCCCGGGCGACCGGACGCGGTCCGCCGCCCAGGCCGGGGAGGCCGCCGAGGTGCTGCGCCGGCTGCTCGGCCTGACGTCCGCGGGGCACCCCGAGCGTGCGGACGTCATGCTGCGGCTGGCCGACAGCCTGATCGCCGCGCGGCGACCGCAGGAGGCCATCGACCTGCTGGGCGGCGCCGACGCGGTGTTCGCCGGGGACGCCGAGCGGACCGCGCGGGCCGAAGGGCTGATGTACCGGGCGGCCGTGCTGAAGGGGGAGCTGTCCTCCCGTGCGGACCTCAGCCCCGAGCAGGAGACCGACTCGGACGCCATCGACGCCCTCATGCGGTCCGCGCTGTCCGGCGAGGGCGAGGGCCATCCCATCGGCGCGGTGATGCGCCTGCTCGGCATGGGCCCGCAGGGCGGCGGCAGCCGGAGCCAGGAGCTGATGGACTTCGGCACGCTGCTGCTGGGCTACCCGGAGGAGGTCTCCCTCCACGACGTCATCACCAAGGCCGCCGAACTGGAGCTGCGGCGCATCGCCAGGCTGCCCGAGGACGAACGCGCACAGGCCCTCGCCGCGTTCATGGCCGGCACCGCCGACGAACCGGAACCGGTGCCGCCGGAACCGGTGGACACCGCTCCGCTCGACGAACTCCTCGACCTGCACGAGCGGTTGCTGCCCCGGCTGGCGCCGGACTCCCGCGAGTACCGCCTGGTGCAGGACGGGCAGGCCATGCTGAACCTGGCGAAGCTGATGCACGAACCCGACGCGGACGAGGCCAGGCTCGCCCGGATGCGGGCCTCACTGCCGCTGCTGCGGGAGATGCTCCAGGACCTGCCGCGGCGCATGCGGGAGATGGGCCTCACCCCCGAACTCTTCGGCGGCTACACGGCGTTGGCCTACGCGTCGGAGTCGCCCTTCGACCAGCTCCAGTACCTGGAGGGAGGCGTACGGGGCGCCCGGCGCAGGCTCCCGGAACTGGCACCCGGCACCCGGGAGCACGACGAGACGCGGACGTCCCTGGCCGTGTCGCTGTTCATCCGGTACGCGCTGTGGTCCGAGGAGGCGGACTTCACCGAGGCCGAGGGGATCGCCCGCGAGCTGACCGCCGTACCGGACCCGGACCTGCGCACCGTGATGCTGCTGTCGCAGTGGACGTCGGCGGTGAACTCCCGCATCCGCAACACCCAGTTGCTCGGCGCCGAGCGGCCCGGGCCCGGGCCGGCCGGGCAGTCGCCCAGCCTGATCACCCGGCTGGCCTCGGACCAGGCCGCCAAGGCCCTCGACGACCGCGACCCCGTGGGGGCCCTGGAGAACCTCGAGGACGGCCGCGCCCACCTGCTGTCCACCGCGCTCAACGCCCGCCGTGAGTTGTCCGTGCTGCACGGCGCCGACGCCGGCCTGCACGCCCGGCTCCGGGCCGCGCTGGACGGCCTGCGCGGACTGCGGCGGCACATGGAGCCCGGCCGCTGGCCCAGCGACGAGGAGGCGGAACGGTACCGGGTCGCACAGGAGGAGGCGGCCAGGCTGATCACGAAACTCCAGCAGCGCCCGGGCTTCCAGCGGTTCCTCACGCCGCTGCCGCTCGGCCTGGACGACCTGCTGCCCGCCGCCGCGGAGGGCCCCGTGGTGAGCGTCAACGTCCACCCGCGCCGCTGCGACGCCCTCGCGCTCGGCGCGGACGGGCTGCGCACGGTGCGACTGCCCCGGCTGTACGCCTCCGACCTCGCGGCGCAGGCCGAGTCCTTCCGGCTGGCCGTCGAGGTGCTGACCGCCGGGCCGCGCGATCCGCTCTACGAGCAGGCCCGGGAGATCTTCACCGGCACGCTGTCCTGGCTGTGGGACGTCCTGGCCGAACCGGTCCTGGACGCTCTGGGGTTCACCGGTCCGCCGGAGCCGGGTGAGCCCTGGCCGCGGCTGTGGTGGTCCCCGTCCGGGGTGCTCAACTCCTTCCCGCTGCACGCCGCCGGGCATCACGGTCCGGGCGCACGGGCGGGCGCGGCGGTCCTCGACCGGGTGGCCTGCTCCTACACGCCGACGCTGCGGGCCCTGCTGTTCAGCCGGGCCCGCCGGCGCGCCGACCCCGGCCGGCGCGGTGTGCTCGCCGTGGCCATGCCCGAGACGACCGGGCAGGCGCCGCTGGCCCGGACGGTCGCCGAGGCCACGGCCGCGGTCGCGGCGGGCGGCGGCACCCCGCTGATCGGACCGGCCGCCACCCGGGAGGCGGTGCGCACGGCGGTGCTCGACGCGGCCGTGGTGCACTTCGCCTGTCACGCGGACAGCGACCCCGAGGACACGGCCGCCGGCCGGCTGCTGCTCGCCGACGGCGACCTGCTCATCGGGGACATCGCCGAACTGCGACTGGAGTCGGCAGAGTTGGCCTATCTGTCGGCTTGCGGGACGGCCCGGGGCAGCTCGGCGCCCGCGCTCGTCGACGAGGTGATCCACCTCGCCTCCGCCTTCCAGCTGGCCGGCTACACCCAGTCGGTGGCCACCCTGTGGGAGGTCGGGGACGCGTTCGCCGCCGACGCGGCGGCCGCCTTCCACCGCGCACTGGCGCCCGCCCTGCCGGACCCGCGTCCCCTGCCCGCGGCCCTCGCCCTCCATCACACCGTACGGACCCTGCGCGCGGCCGACCCGGAACACCCCTGGACCTGGGCCGCGCTGGTCCACGCGGGCGCCTGAGCGGAGGGAGCCGAGCCCACGGGCCGGATCGGGGCTCAGCGGCCCACCGCCTGGGCGTCCTCCTCCGCGTCGACCGGCCCCTGGCGCAGGTGCGGCCGCGCCGCGAGGACCGCCACGTCGTCCTCCGCGTGCCGCGCGTCGAGACGGGTGAGGATGGTGTCCAGGACGTGGTCGACGCCGTCGCCGGTGGTGAAGCGGAGGCCGGACAGCCGGGCCAGGGAGCTGTCGATGTCCTCGCCTCGGCGCTCCACGAGGCCGTCGGTGAAGAGCACCAGGGTCTGATCGGGGGCCAGCTCGTGGGTGGCCGACTCGTAGCCGCCGAAGCCGGTGCCGAGCGGCGGGCCGACCGGGACGGGCAGCGGCGCGGTCCGGCCGTCCCGGTCGATGAGCACGGGCGGCAGATGGCCGGCGCTGGACAGCGTGACCTGGCCCCGGCCGGGGTCGGCCCGCGCCAGCAGACAGGTGGCAGGACGTCGGTCACCCTCCATGGAGGCGATGTCGTCCATCTGCCGCAGCACCCGGTGCGGGGGCAGGTCGGCGGAGGCGATGTAGCGCAGCGAGGAACGGTAGGCGCTCATGTCGACGGCGGCCTCCAGGCCGTGGCCCATCACGTCGCCCACGACCAGCAGGGTCCGGCCGAAGTGGAGCCGTACGGTCTCGCACCAGTCGCCGCCGACCAGCACCCGGCTGCTGCCGGCCGGCAGGTAGCGGATGGCGACGTCCAGGTTCGGGTGCGGCCGGCCGGGCTCCGCCAGCAGGGCGCGCTGCAGGTCGCCGGCGGTGCGGTTGACCTGGTCGTAGGAGCGGGCGTGCCGGATGTGGGAGGCGGCGCGTTCGGCGAGGAGAGCGAGCCGTTCGGCCTCCGCCCGGGTGAACGCCGTTCCGCGCCGGGCCGAGACGAGGACGCCGTACTGGTCGGGGCCGCTGGTCAGGGGCACGCAGAGCGCGCTGCGGTCGCGTGCGCCGGGCGGGTGCTCGATCCACGGCTCGGTCCGTCTGTCGGCCGCCGGGAAGCCCGCCTCCCGGGCCACGGCAGTGACCCATCGGGCGTCGGGCAGTACGTCGGCGGCCCCGTGGATCGCCTCGTACCCGGAGACGGTCTTGCCGGTGCGGCGCATGACCGCGGCGGCGCCGCCGAACAGCCGTACGGCGGCTCGGGTCAGCTCGGCGCAGGTCGTGTCCTCGTCGAGCGTGGTGCCGATGCCGCCGGCGACGGTGCGCAGCTCGGCCAGCCGCACCGCGTCGCTCTCCGGCTCGCCGGTCCCTTCCCCCCGGCGGTGGCCGTCGAGCGACAGGGACCTGCGACGGGCCTGGATCCAGCGCGCGACACCCATCACCCTCACAGAATCTCAAATCGGAGCCGGCCGGGCACCAGTCACTGGTGTCCCGGCCGCCCCCTGGGACCCGGAGGTGTCAGGCCTCGTCCGGCTCGAGCCGCAGCGAGACGCTGTTGATGCAGTACCGCTGGTCGGTGGGGGTGGGGTAACCCTCACCCTCGAAGACGTGCCCGAGGTGGGAGCCGCAGCGGGCGCAGCGGACCTCGGTGCGGACCATGCCGTGGGAACGGTCCTCGATCAGTTCGACCGCGTCGGTGTCCTTCGGGTCGTAGAAGGACGGCCAGCCGCAGTGCGACTCGAACTTGGTCGTGGAGGTGAACAGTTCGGCACCGCAGGCGCGACAGGAGTAGACGCCCTTGGTCTTGGTGTCGGTGTACTCACCGGTGAAGGCCGGCTCGGTGCCGGCCTGGCGCAGGACGGCGTACTCCGCCGGGGTCAGCTCCGCGCGCCACTCCTCGTCCGGCTTCTCGACGTCGTACGACATGAGCCTCAGCCCCTCTACTGCTGCGACAGGCGGTCCAGGATCTGCGGGCCCAGGTCGGTCACGTCGCCCGCGCCCATGGTGAGAACGAGATCACCGGGCTTCGCCATTCCCGCGATCACCGCCGGGATCTCCGCCTTGTCGTGCACGGCGGTGACGTCGGCGCCCGCCGCGCGGGCGGCGTCGATGATCAGCTCGCTGGTGACCCCGGGGATCGGGTCCTCGCGGGCCGGGTAGATGTCGAGCACGACCGAGGCGTCGGCGAGCGCGAGCGACTGGCCCATCTCCTTGCCCAGCTCCTGGGTGCGGGAGAACAGGTGCGGCTGGAAGACGACGAGGATCCGGGAGTCCCCGGCGGCGGCGCGCATGGCCTCCAGGTCGGCGGTCATCTCCGTGGGGTGGTGGGCGTAGGAGTCGATCACCTGCACACCGGCCGCCTCGCCCTTGAGCTGCAGGCGCCGCTTGACGCCGGTGTAGGCGGCGAGCGCGGGCGCCAGCTCCGCGGCCGGGACACCGAGGGCGGCACCGGCGGTGAGGGCGGCGACGGCGTTGAGCGCGTAGTGCCGGCCGGGCACGGAGACCGCGAAGGTCAGTTCCTGGCCGTCCAGCACCACGGTGACCTGGCTCTTCAGCCCCTGCGGTACGACGGCCAGGACCCGCACGTCGGCGTCCTCGGCCTCGCCGTAGGTCACGGTCCGCACCGAGCCCGCCAGGCGCCGTGTCAGCTCCCGCGCGCCCTCCTGGTCGGCGGAGATCACCAGGGTGCCGCCGGGCACGATCTTTCCGGCGAAGGTCTCGAAGGACTCGTAGATCTCGTCCATCGAGGCGTAGTTGGCGTGGTGGTCCAGCTCGACGTTGAGGACGATGGCGACCTCGGGCGCGTACTTGTGGAAGCTGCGGTCCGATTCGTCGGCCTCGGCGACGAAGATGTCGCCCTCGCCGTGCAGCGCGTTCGAGCCGGGCGCGTCCAGGTCGCCGCCGATGGCGTACGACGGGCGCAGGCCCAGTTCGGAGAGGGAGACGGCCAGCATCGAGGTCGTGGTGGTCTTGCCGTGCGTGCCGGCCACGGCGATGGGCCGCAGCCCCTCCATCAGCGCGGCCAGCGCGTCGGACCGGTGCACCACGGGGATCCCCAGCTCGGCGGCGCGGGCCAGCTCGGGGTTGTCCGTACGGATCGCGGAGGACACCACGACACAGCTCGCGTCGTCGGCCAGGTGCTCGGCGGCGTGGCCGATGTGCACGGTCACGCCGAGCGCCCGCAGTGCCTCGGCGGTCGCCGACTCCTTGGCGTCACTGCCGGCCACCGCGGCCCCGCGCTGGGCCAGGATCTTGGCGATGCCCGACATCCCGGCGCCGCCGATGCCGATGAAGTGCGGTCGGTCCATGGCGGTGGGAAGGCCGGGTGCCATGCGTGTCTCCATAAGATCCGGTACGGGGCTGAGCAGCCCTAGCCTATGCGCTCGGCCCCGGCCCCCGGCGCACCGGCACCCGCCCCCCGGTACGGCTAGGCCTTGGTGTGCGAGAACAGCTTCAGCACCGGTACCCCCACCTTGTGCCGGGCCCGGGAGGCCCAGTCCCGGTGGAAGAACTCCTCCACGTAGTGGGGATCGGTCAGCACGATCACCTCGTCGGCCCCCACCTCGGCGACCAGGGACTTCAGCGCGTCCAGCGGATGTGCCTCGACCAACCGCCCCTCGGCCTCGCTGCCGGCGGCCCGCAGGGCTGTCAGGGACACCTCGAGAGCCTGCTGCCCGACGCTCTGCGCCTCCTCGCCCTCGGGCGTCGCGCCCTCGTGGCGGGCCTCCTCCAGTTCGCCGAGCGCGATGTCGTCGATGGCCCGCAGCAGGCGGTCGGCCTGGTCGCCCCGCGGCTGGAGCAGGACGTGGAAGGCGACCGACT
Source organism: Streptomyces sp. NPDC044061 (assembly GCF_056434305.1). Classification (NCBI taxonomy): domain Bacteria; kingdom Bacillati; phylum Actinomycetota; class Actinomycetes; order Kitasatosporales; family Streptomycetaceae; genus Streptomyces; species Streptomyces sp. NPDC044061. The sequence goes on from NZ_JBWKFL010000025.1 coordinate 75,678, forward strand.
CCTCCCCGTGCAAGGTGGTGACGAACTCCACGTCGGCGGACGTCAGGGCCTTCTCGATCATCAGAACGCTTGTGAACACCAGACGCCTCTCTCCTCCGTGGGCCCGGGCAGGGCCCCTGCGGAAACCATCCTGCCCCGTGATCGCACGGGTAGTGCCGGACCTAGTGTGCCCGCCGAAAGCTAAACGGAACGGCAGATTCCGCCCGATGTCAGGACCGGTGGTAACGACTGAACAGAAATCCCTCCTCCTCCAGGAGGGACACCAGTTCGAAGCGGCGGGGAACGGTGAGGGAGGGCCCTCCGGCGATGCGCTGCGCGTCCCCGGCGGTGAGCATCGGCGAGACGGTCAGGCACAACTCGTCGAGCACCTCCGCGGCCACCAGCTGGCCCAGCAGCCGTGGCCCGCCCTCGGTGAGCAGCCGGGTGTGCCCGAGGTCGGCGAGAGCGCGTACCGCGCGCACGGGATCGACCCCCATGCCCTCCCCGGCGACGACCACCCACGCGCCCGCCTTCTCGGCCGCGGCGACCCGGTCGGGGGCCGCGGCGGCGCCGGTCAGGATCAGGGTGGGCACCAGGGGCGAGGTGAACAGCGGAAGGGAGAAGTCCAGCTCCAGGCCGGCGGTGACGATCGCGATCGCCGGGGCCGCGCCCTGTCCGGCGGCCGCCCGGGCCTCCGCGAACTCCGCACGCGCGCGTGCGGGGCGGTACCCCTCCTGCCGGGCCGTTTCCGCGCCCACCACGATCACGTCCGCGAGGGCGCGGAGCGTGCCGAAGATCCGCATGTCGGCCGCGCTGGAGATGGGCTGGGAGTGGCCCTCGTGCTGGGCCGCGCCGTCGAGGGTGGAGACCATGTTGGCCCGCAGCCACGGCTGCGGGACGCCGGCGGTGGGTCGCGGCTCCGGATAGGCGTAGGCGGCGGCCAGCTCGGCGAGGCTCCACTCACGGGCCACCGACGCGTCCGCGCCCGCGGTCCCCCCGGGCGCGTGTGCCGCATCGGCACCGGCGGCCCCACTCACCCCCTGCCCCTCGGGGCCCCCGCCAGAGGCCTGGGCTGCTGTTTCGTAGGTCACAGGGAACAGGCGTCGCATGTCGTGCAGTGTGACACGGCGCTTAGCATGGGTAACCGTGTCGTCCTCCACCGCAACCCCCGGTCCCAGCCCTCTCACCGACGCGGGCCCGCTGTCCCTGTGCTCCCGCGAGCCACACGTGCCCGCGGACCGGCTGGTCGCCGAGATGGTGCCGCCGCCGCGCTTCGACTCGGTGCGCTTCGCCACGTACATCCCGGACCCGAACCAGCCCAGCCAGACCGAGGCCGTGCGGGTGCTGGAGGGCTTCGCCGCCGGACTGGGCGGCGCCCACGCCTCCGGCGCCGGCCGGCGCGGGTTCCTCGGGTTCGGCAGGGCCAAGGCCCCCAAGACCCCGGCCGGCCCCCGCGGTGTGTACCTGGACGGCGGCTACGGCGTCGGCAAGACCCACCTGCTCGCCTCCCTGTGGCACGCCACCCCGGCCGAGCCCGCGCTCAAGGCGTTCGGCACCTTCGTGGAGCTGACCAACCTGGTCGGCGCGCTCGGCTTCCAGCAGACCGTGCGAACGCTCAGCGGCCACCGCCTGCTGTGCATCGACGAGTTCGAGCTGGACGACCCCGGCGACACCGTGCTCGTCTCCACCCTGCTCGGCAAGCTGGTCGAGGCGGGCGTGGCGCTCGCCGCCACCTCCAACACGCTGCCCGGCAAGCTCGGCGAGGGCCGTTTCGCGGCCGCCGACTTCCTGCGCGAGATCCAGGGCCTGTCGGCCCACTTCCGCGCCCTGCGCATCGACGGCGAGGACTACCGCCACCGCGGACTCCCCGAGGCTCCGGCGCCGTTCTCCGACGAAGAGGTGACGAAGGCGGCGTACGCCACCGCGGGCGCCTCCCTGGACGACTTCCCGCATCTGCTGGAGCACCTGGCCAAGGTGCACCCGAGCCGGTACGGCGCCCTGACGGACGGCCTGAAGGCGGTGTGCCTCACCGATGTCCAGCCGGTGCCGGACCAGTCCACGGCGCTGCGTCTCGTGGTGCTGGCGGACCGTCTGTACGACCGTGAGGTGCCGGTGCTCGCCTCGGGGCTGCCGTTCGACCGGCTGTTCAGCGAGGAGATGCTGAACGGCGGCTACCGCAAGAAGTACTTCCGCGCGATATCCCGGCTCACCGCGCTCGCCCGGGACGCGAAGGGTCTCGTCGGGTCGTAGTCAAGAGCCGTTTCACGCCACCCGAACGACACTTTTCACGCTCTTTTCCGCTCGTAACGCCCAGTTAACCCTGCAAAGGACTTTGCAGGGTTAACGTGTTTCTTGACCAACCATTGACCAATGCTTGGTGCGTGCGAGAGGTGTCAACTCCTGGGAGGAGGGTGCATGTTCCGAGGTAAGACGGCCAGGACCCTGCTCTCCCTCCTCGCAGTGGCCCTGCTCGCCCTGCCACTCTTCGCGATCGACGGAACCTTCGCACCCGCGCATACGCTCAGTGAGGCGAAGGCCAAGACCGAGGTCGGAACAACATCGTTCGCACAGCAGGCGTGCGACCCGGGCCGTTCGCCCGCGGGTGTTCCGCACACCCGCGACCGGCAGCGTGGCTCCGCCTCCGGGTGGGCGCCGGACCGCCTGCCCATATCCCGGCAGGCGGCCGAAGCGCAGACGCCGGCCGCCTCCGGTGCCCCGCGCCACCGGACCTCGAGATCCTCCAGAGCCCACTCCCCGGCGGCGCTTCAGGTCTTCCGCTGCTGAGAGCCGGCTCCTCCCCCCACGAACGTCGTGCAAGCCCGACGCGCCGGTGCGGCGCGCCAGGAGGAATCCACACACATGCAGCCCCTCATCGACAACGCCCGTACCTTCGGACAGCGCCCTGAGGAGTTCGCCGAGCTCGCCGAAGGCCAGTCCCCGCAGGTGCTGTTCATCACCTGCTCCGATTCCCGGGTCGTCCCGGCCCTGATCACCGGCGCCCGCCCGGGCGAGCTCTTCGAGCTGCGCACCGCGGGCAACATCGTCCCGCCGTACGCCTCGGAGCACCCCACCAGCGAGGCCGCCACCATCGAGTATGCCGTGGAGGTGCTCGGTGTCCGCGACATCGTCGTCTGCGGCCATTCGCACTGCGGTGCGGTCGGCGCGCTGGTGCGCGGCGACGACCTGACCGCCGTACCCGCCGTGCGCGACTGGCTGGCGCACGCCGCCCCGCGCCCGGCCGGCGCGGCCGAGGACCCGGAGGTCGCCGAGGGCGTCCAGAGCCATGCCCTGACCCAGCTGCTGCGGCTGCGCTCGTACCCCTGTGTCGAGCGGAAGCTGACGGAGGGCCGGCTCGGCCTGCACGCCTGGTACTACGAGGTCCACACCGGCGCCGTACGGGCGCACCGGCCGCAGACCGACACCTTCGAAGCCCTGTGAGCGCGCCGATGACCAGGAACAGGCTCACATCCCGACTCCCTCACCTCAAGCAGGACTTCGCCGCCTCCCTCGTCGTCTTCCTGGTCGCGCTCCCGCTGTGCGTGGGCGTGGCCGTCGCCTCCGGGGTGCCGGCCGAACTCGGCCTGGTCACCGGCATCGTGGGCGGCATCGTCACCGGGCTGATGCGCGGCAGCAGCCTCCAGGTGTCCGGGCCGGCCGCCGGACTGACGGTGCTCGTCTTCGAGGCGGTCAAGGAGTTCGGGCTGCCGGCGCTCGGCGTGATCGTGCTCGCCACCGGACTGCTCCAGGTCCTCATGGGCATGCTGCGCCTCGGCCGGTACTTCCGGGCCATCTCGGTCTCGGTCGTGGAGGGCATGCTGGCCGGAATCGGCCTCGTCCTGATAGCCGGTCAGCTGTATCCGGCCGTGGCGGCCAAGGCCCCCGACTCGGGGCTGGGCAAGATGACCGGGCTGCCGGGGGCGCTCCTGGACGCCCTCGGCGACGGGACGGCGCTCGCCTCGCTCGCCCTGTGCGCGGGCACCGTCGCGATGCTGGTGCTGTGGAAGCACGCACCGGCGAAGGTGCGTACGGTGCCCGGTCCACTCGCCGCCGTCGGCCTCGCCACACTGGCCGCGCTCGCACTCGGCCTGCCCGTGGCCACCGTCGAGGTGAAGGGGCTGCTGGGCTCCGTCCAGCCGCCGCCGATGAGTGCCTTCGCCGACCTCGCGGGCGTCGGGGCGCTCGGCACGATCGTCGCGTTCACGCTGATCGCGTCCGCCGAGTCGCTGTTCAGCGCGGCGGCCGTGGACCGGCTGCACGACGGGCCGCGCACGAAGTACGACAGGGAACTGGTCGCCCAGGGTGCGGGCAACACGCTCTGCGGGCTGCTCGGCGCGCTGCCGATGACCGCGGTGATCGTGCGCAGCGCGGCCAACGTGCAGGCCGGGGCCCGCACCAAGGCCTCCCGCGTCCTGCACGGCGTGTGGCTGCTCCTCTTCGCCGCCCTGCTGCCGGGCGTGCTCGCCCTCATCCCGATCCCTGCTCTCGCGGGCGTCCTCATCCACTCCGGCGCCAAGCTGGTGCCGGTCCGGGCGCTGGCCGTGCTGTGGCGGGAGCACCGGGGCGAGGCGCTGGTCCTGGCCGTCACCGCCGTGTCGATCGTGGCGGTCAGCATGTTCGAGGGCGTTCTCATAGGGCTGGGTCTGGCGGTCGTCAAGACGGCCTGGGAGGCCTCGCACGTCCGGCTGGAGGTCGTGGACAAGGGCGCGGGCCCGATCGAGGCGAATCTGTCGGGCAACGCGACCTTCCTGCGGCTGCCGAAGATCCTCGACAGCCTGGAGTCGCTGCCCCAGGACCGCCCCCTCCGGCTCGACCTGTCCGGCCTGCACCACCTGGACCACGCCTGCCGCACGGCCCTGGTGAACTGGGCCGAGCGGCACAGCGTGGCAGGCACTGAGCCGGTGCAGGTCACCATCCCGGCGCCGGCCGGAGCGGGCAAACCGGCGCGGGCCGGGTCGGTCGCGGCGGCCGGCTCGTAGCCCACGGGCCGGCATCCAGGGAGCTGAGCCCCTGGTGCGGCCACCGTCCCCGGGCCGGGGCGCCGACGCCCCTCGGCACCCCGGGCCGGCCCATGGCTTCCGCCCCGAGCCAGGCATATCGTTACAGCGACAGACAAAACAGGCCTCTGTGCGAGGAGGTCATCATGCTCCAGGAGTTGCTGGGAGCCGTTGCGGCGGTGATCTGCGTCGGCGTCGTGTTCCTGGCGATGGCGGCGCGGGTGGTCAAGCAGTACGAGCGGGGGGTGCTCTTCCGGCTCGGGCGGGTCGCGGGTGAGGTGCGGACGCCGGGCCTGAGGCTCGTGATTCCGTTCGTGGACCGGCTGCACAAGGTCAACATGCAGATCGTGACACTGCCGATTCCCGCCCAGGAGGGCATCACCCGGGACAACGTCACCGTGCGCGTGGACGCGGTGGTCTACTTCCGGGTGGTCGACGCGGTGAGCGCGCTGGTGAAGGTCGAGGACTACAAGTTCGCGGTCTCCCAGATGGCGCAGACCTCGCTGCGTTCGATCATCGGCAAGAGCGAGCTGGACGATCTGCTCTCCAACCGGGAGAAGCTCAACGAGGGCCTGGAGCTGATGATCGACAGCCCGGCCGTCGGCTGGGGCATCCAGGTCGACCGGGTGGAGATCAAGGACGTGTCCCTGCCGGACACGATGAAGCGGTCGATGGCCCGCCAGGCCGAGGCCGACCGGGAGCGCCGGGCCCGGATCATCAACGCCGACGCCGAGCTGCAGGCCTCGAGGAAGCTCGCCGAGGCCGCGCAGCAGATGTCGGGCACGCCGGCCGCGCTACAACTGCGGCTGCTGCAGACGGTGATGGCGGTGGCGGCCGAGAAGAACTCCACGCTGGTCCTGCCCATCCCGGTGGAACTGCTGCACTTCCTGGAGAGAGGCCATCAGCAACTCACGCCGCCGGACGGCGACGGAGGGCCGGCGTCGGGCTAGGTCCTTCTTCCGGATCTGGCCGGCTCGGAGCGGCGGCGCCTTCCGTCCGGCCCGAGCGGGCTCTGGTGCGTGCGGTTGCAAGGCGGAGGAGGGAGTCGACGCGGAGGCTCGGCGAGTGACGACGGCGCCGCAGATGTGCGTGCCGGGCCGCGCGCCCCCGGCGAGATCCGCAAGAGAGGCCCTAGCGTACGGACATGCGCAAGGGGTGGATGGTCGCCGTGGCCGCGTTGGCCGTCGTAGCGGGATGCGGGGACGGGAGCGGCTCGGCCGCCGCACCCTCCGGCCCGTCCCCCACCGCCACACACCGGCTCACGGTGACGAGTTCCGCCTACGCCGAGGGTGGGGCGATCCCGCGCCGCTTCACCTGCGACGGCGAGAACGTCTCGCCGCCGCTCGCCCTCGGCGGCGTACCCGCGCGCACCGCCTCCCTCGCCCTCGTGCTGCGGGACCCGGACGCCCCGCACGGCACCTTCACGCACTGGCTGGCCTGGGACATCGGCCCGCGCACCGTCCGGCTCGGCCCCGGCGAGCGCCCGCGGGGGGCGAGGGAGGGCCGCAACGGCTTCGGGAGGACCCGCTACGGCGGCCCCTGCCCGCCCCGCGGGGACCGCCCGCACCGCTACGTCCTCACCGTGTACGCCACCGACCGCGCCCCGGACCTCGCCGCCGACGCCACCCCGGCCGACCTGCTGCGGGCCCTGTCCGGTCACACGCTGGCGACGGGCACCCTCACCGGGCGGTACGGACGCCGTCCAAGGGCGACTTCGACGTGACGGAGTGCCGGGAGCCGCTGCTGCGGCGCTCGTGAGGCGGGCCGGGCGGGGTACCCGGCGGGTATGCGTGAGAACCTGCAGATCACCGACTCGTACTGGCTGCGGACGGCTCCGGGACCGGCGCACCCGGCCCTGACGGACGACCTCGACGTGGACGTGGCCGTCGTCGGCGCGGGGATGGCCGGACTGAGCACCGCCCACGAGCTGACCCGGGCGGGGCTGCGGGTGGCGGTGCTGGAGGCCGGGCGGGTGGCGGCCGGGGTCACCGGCTGCACGACGGCCAAGCTGACCGCCCAGCACACCCTGGTCTACGACCGGCTCCGCCGCACCCGGGGCCCCGAGGGCGCGCGACTGTACGCCCGCTCCCAGTCCGAGGCGATCGAGCACGCGGCCGCGCTCGTGGCCGAACTGGGCATCGCCTGCGAGTGGGAGACCCGGGACGCGTACACCTACGTCCGGGATCCAGCACGGGTGGACGAGGTGCGGGCCGAGGCGGAGGCCGCGCGGGAGGCGGGGCTGCCGGCCTCGTTCACGACGGACACCGGGCTGCCGTTCCCCGTGGCGGGCGCTGTACGGGTGAGCGGGCAGGCGCAGTTCCACCCGCTGAAGTACCTGCGGGCCCTCACCGAGGACCTGCTCGCGCGCGGCGGACAGGTGTACGAGCAGACGCGGGTCGTCGGCCTGGCGGAGGGCGGCGAGCCCTGCCGGCTGACGACCGAGGCGGGTCGGACGGTGACCGCGCGGGACGTCGTGATCGCCACCCACTATCCGGTCTTCGACCGCGCGCTGCTCTTCGCCCGCCTCTCCCCGCGCCGGGAACTGGTGGTCGCCGGGCCGCTCGGCGACGGCCCGGACCCGGAGGGCATGTACATCACGCCCGAGGAGAACACCCGCTCGGTGCGCACCGCGCCGTACGGGGAGGACGGGCGGCGGCTGCTCGTCGTCACCGGCGAGCACTTCACGCCGGGCACCGGTGACACCCGTGCCCGGTTCCACCGGCTCGCCTCGTGGGCGGGAAAGCACTTCCCCGGGCTGTCCCCGGAGTACGCCTGGGCCACGCAGGACGTCGAGTCCACCGACACCGTGCCACTGGTCGGCCCGTTCCACCCGGGGGCCCGGCACACCTATGTGGCCACCGGCTTCGGCGGCTGGGGCCTGAGCGGCGGTGTCATGGCCGGGCTGCTGCTCACGGCCCTGATCACCGGCCGGGACCGCCCCTGGCAGGAGCTGTACGACCCGCGCCGGCTGAAGTCGGTGCTGCGGGAGGCGCCGTCACTGCTCAAGACGCAGGCCGAGGTGGCCCGGCACTTCGTCGGCGACCGGCTGCGCACGCCGGCCCCGGTCGACGACCTGGCGCCCGGCGAGGGCGCGGTGGTCCGGGCCGGCGGCGAGCGGCTCGCCGTGCACCGTGACGAGGAGGGCGTCCTGCACGCGGTCTCCGCCCGCTGCACCCACCTCGGCTGTCTGGTCGCCTTCAACCGGGCCGAACGCACCTGGGAGTGCCCCTGCCACGGCTCACGCTTCGACGTCGACGGCAGCATTCTGCAGGGCCCGGCGCTGCGCCCCCTGGAGAAGCGGGATCTCTGAGGGGCCGCCGCGCGAGTGACCGTGACGCCGCGCCACACACGATATCGCCATATAACTGGTCATTAAGTCCTACTTTCGTACGGTGATCCCACTAGCACGCCGTATCACCGCCGTCTGCGCCCTGGGCGCGGCCCTCGCCGCCTGCGGTACCGCGGGCACCCCCGGCCCCGCGCGGCCGGCCCCCGCCAGGCCCGCGGCCTCCACCTCCCCGTCCACCTCGCGGCCGCCCGTGCTCGCCCCGGGCCCGGGCGGCCTGACCCCGGTGTTCGACCACGGCCCGCGCACCCTCGGCAAGACCGTGGCGCTCACCTTCGACGCCGACATGACCGCCGACGAGGGGACCCGCGCCGCCTCCGGGGAGCACTTCGACAACCCGGACCTGATCGGCACCCTGCGCACCCTGAAGGTGCCGGCGACCATCTTCATGACCGGCCGGTGGGCGGAGCAGTACCCGGCCCAGGCCCGCTCCCTCGGCCACGATCCGCAGTTCGAGGTGGCCAACCACTCCTACAGCCACTACGCGTTCACCGGCGACTGCTACGGCCTGCCGACCGTCGGCGCGGACCGGATGCGCACGGACGTCGAGCGGGCGTACGCCTCCTTGCGCAAGGCGGGCGTGCCCCACGCGCTGCCGTACTTCCGCTTCCCCGGCGGCTGTTACGACCGCCAGGCGCTGCGCGCGCTCAGCCCGGTCGGGGTCACCGCGGTGCAGTGGGACGTGGTGAGCGGTGACGCCTTCGCCACGGACGCCGACGCGGTCACGCGGCAGGTGCTGGAGGGCGTGAAGCCAGGGTCGGTGGTCGTCATGCACTGCACCCGCAGCGCCGCTCCGACGACCGAGCGGGTCGTCCGCGCGGTCGTACCCGAGCTGCGCAGGCGGGGCTACCGGCTGGTGAAGGTCTCCGAGCTGATCGGCGAGACCAACGGCCACCTGTGACCGTCCTACGCTGAAGACATGACCGACCAGGACGACAAGGCCGACTCGGCCTACTGCACGATCGCCGACGCGACCCGGCCGCCGAAGGCCGACGGCCCGCCGTACGCCGCGTGCGTGCTGTGCCAGGAGCCGACGGAGTACCCGGACTCGTACAAGGGCATCACCCTGTGCCCCGTCTGCGAGTGGCAGGAGGCGCAGCGCACCGCCTGCTCGGGGTGAAGGGCGGGGAGCGGCGCCGTTTAGGGTTGGCTGTTGTGAGCCAGGTTCCCACGCCCCCGAATGACAGCCCCTTCCAGGCCGAGCGCACCCCGCGCGACGAGGCGCCGCAGTTCGTGCTGCCCCTCGTCGTCCGGATCGAGCGGAGCGCTCCGCCCGCCCGTACCGACGCCCTGGAGACGGCCGCCCGGGCCGTTCTCCTGCTGCTCGGCGACGAGCGGGCCACCGGGGACGGGGAGTGGGCCGAGGCCGTGCGGGACTGGGAGGACGCCCGGATCCGCAAGGTCGTGCGGCGGGCCCGGGGCGCCGAGTGGCGGCGGGCAGAGGCGCTGCCCGGGATCACGGTGACCGGAAAGTCCGCCGAGGTGCGGGTCTTCCCGCCGGTTCCGCTCGACGGCTGGCCCAAGGACCTGGCCAGACTGCAGGTGTCGGGAACGGAGCTGGAGGACCCCGAGCCGCCGCTCCGGGCCGACCGGAGCGGGCCGGTGCTGTGGTTCAACCCGGAGCTGGAGATGTCGGCCGGGAAGGCGATGGCCCAGGCCGGCCACGGCGCCCAGCTGGCCTGGTGGGCGCTGCCCGACGAGGCGCGTGCCGCCTGGCGCGATGCGGGCTTCCCGCTGGCGGTGCGGACCGCAGACCCCGCCGAATGGCCCCGGCTGACCGGCAGCGGACTGCCGTTGGTGCGGGACGCGGGCTTCACGGAGATCGCCCCGGGCTCCAGCACGGTGGTCGCCGACCACCCCGCGCTGCGGTAGGAGTGCCGGGTGACACGGCTCGACGGCCGGATCGAACGGGGTAACCGCACACGGCAGTTGGTGTTGCGCCGGACCGTGGACATCGCCTCGGTCGAGGGGCTCGAGGCACTGACCGTCGGCCGGCTGGCCGCCGAGCTGGAGCTGAGCAAGAGCGGGGTCTTCGCGTTGTTCGGCTCCAAGCAGGAGCTCCAGCTGGCCACCGTGCGGGAGGCGGGGCGGATCTTCGCCGAGCACGTGATCCGGCCCGCGAGCGAGGTGCCGGCCGGTGTCGGACGGATCTGGCGGCTGTGCGAGCTGTGGCTCGAGTACTCGCGGGGACGGGTGTTCCCGGGCGGCTGCTTCTTCTACGGCGTGATGGCCGAGTTCGCCGGGCGGACCGGCCCGGTGCACGACGCCGTGGTCCGCGCCCAGCTCGACTGGTCGGCCCATGTGGAGCGCGGCATCGAGGAGGCCCGCGCCGCCGGTGAGCTGGGCGCGAATGCGAATGTCGGGCAACTCGCCTTCGAACTGGTGGCGTTGCTGGAGACGGCGAACGCCCTGTCCGTACTGCACGGTGAGGAGTCGGCCTACCGCAGGGCACGGGTGGGCGTCGCCGAGCGGCTGCGGAGGTTTTCCGTGGGAGAGGCGCAGGTTCCCGAAGTCCTCTGATCGGCAAGCGTGTTGAGGTCCCGCCCCGGACGGAAAAGAACTAGCACGACCGTTCGCACAGTTTTATGCTTCCCCGCATGACCGTCACCGGAGGCGACATCGTGGAACTCGACCGCATCGCCGTGCGGGAGGCCGTGCGGATGGTGGGGCTGGCCCGGGAGCGGGACTGGGAGCGGGACACCCCGTGCGCCGGGTGGACCCTGCGGCGGCTCGTGGCGCACATGACCGCGCAGCACCTCGGCTTCGCGGCGGCGGCACGGGGTGCCGGGCACGAGGCGGCGCACTGGCGGGAGCCGCAGGACATGCGGGAGCCCGCCCGGGTGCACCGGGCGGCCGCCACCGCCGTGCTCGCCGCCTTCGCCGAACCCGGCGCGGCCGAGCTCGAGTTCACGCTGCCGGAGCTGGGCGGGAGCTTCCCGGGCCGCCGGGCGATGCGCTTCCACTTCATCGACTACGTGGTGCACGCCTGGGACGTCGCCGCGGCCCTCGGGGTGCGCCCGGAGCTGCCGGGGCACGTTCTCGACGCCGCGCTCGCCGTGGCCCGTCGGGTGCCGGCCGACCCGGCCCGGCGCGGGCCGGGATTCGCCTTCGCCGCGGCGCTCGCCGTGCCCGCGGGGTCCGGCCCCCTGGACGAGGTGCTGCGCCTGCTGGGCCGGGCCCCGGAGGAGTGGCCGGTACGGCGTTGACGGACGGGCCGGCGGGCGGGTCGGAAAACCTCAAATGTTCCTCTGAAGGCGGGCCGGCAGGGGTTCGGGGCCGCCCGCCGGGGCCATACCCCCGTCATTCGGAGGAGGGGGTGGAGCCATGCGGCGACTGGGCACGGGCATCGGCTGGCGGCCGGAGATCGCGGACGCCGTGGAGCGCATGCCGGGCATCGACTGGGTGGAGGTCGTCGCGGAGAACGTCTGCCCCGGCCACCTCCCGGACTCGCTGCTGCGGCTGCGCGAGCGCGGCGTGACCGTGATCCCGCACGGCGTCTCCCTCGGCATCGGCGGCGCGGACCGGCCCGACGAGGGCCGGCTGACGACGCTCGCCGAGCGGGCGGAGGCACTCGGCGCGCCGCTGGTCACCGAGCACATCGCGTTCGTGCGGGCGGGCGGCGCGCTCACCGCCTCCCCGCATCTGGAGGCGGGCCATCTGCTGCCCGTGCCCCGCACCCGGGACGCGCTCGACGTGCTCTGCGAGAACGTGCGGATCGCGCAGGAGGCGCTGCCCGTGCCGCTGGCCCTGGAGAACATCGCCGCGTTGTTCTCCTGGCCGGGTGAGGAGCTGACCGAGGGGCAGTTCCTGGCCGAGCTGGTCGAGCGGACCGGGGTACGGCTGCTCATCGACGTGGCCAACCTGCACACCAACCACGTCAACCGGGGTGAGGACCCGGCCGAGGCGCTCGCCGAGCTGCCCCTGGAGGCGCTCGCGTACGTGCATGTCGCGGGGGGCTTCGAGCGCGACGGCGTCTGGCACGACAGCCACGCGCACCCCGTGCCGCGCCCGGTGCTGGACATCCTGACCGACCTCGCGTCCCGGGTGGCGCCGGCCGGGGTGCTGCTGGAGCGGGACGAGGACTTCCCCGAGCCCGCCGAGCTGGAGCGGGAGCTGGAGGCGATCCGGGGGGCCGTACGGGCGGGGCGGGTGTCCCGCACGGAGGGTACGGCGACGGGCGCCGCCGCGGCCGGGTCGGGGGGCGTCGCCGTGCTGGCCCCGCCCGAGGCCCGGCAGCGGCTCGGCGTCGCGCAGGCGGCGGTGCTGTCCTCGCTGGTGGCCGGGACGCCGGTGCCGGAGGGGTTCGACCGGGCGCGGATGGGGGTGCAGGCGCGTGCGCTCGCGGCGAAGCGGGCGGGCGTGGTGGCGAAGGTGGCGCCCGAGTTGCCGGTGATTCTCGGGGAGGGGTACCGGGGGGCGTTCCTCGAGTACGCCCGGGTGCGGCCGATGAGCGGGGGGTACCGGCGGGACGCACTGGACTTCGCGGGGCACCTGCTGAAGGTCGGGCGGCCGGCGGATGCGCGGGCGCGGCGGCGGCTGCGGGAGTGGTGGCTGGACCGCGCGGGCCCGGCCCCGCGCCGCGAGGGTCTGGCGTCCCGGGCGAGGGTCCTGCTGCGGAGGGGGTGACCGGGGCGCGGGGGACGCCTGGCAGCGGACGTGCACGGCAGCTTCCCAGGGGGCGGGGAACTGCGCGGCCAACTCCCGCGCACCCGCCCCCCATGACCGGTCCGGCAGCTCGAGGATGCGATGCCGAGGCACCCGGAACCCCGCAGTAATATGCCAAGCCCGCACCCGAAGCACCCCGGTGCGGTGCAGGAGGCACCATGCGACCGCGACCCCCGATCAAGGGCCGAGGCATATTCAGCGGAACAGGGCTCATCATCGTGGGCCTCGCGGCGACCGCCGCGGCGCTGCTCTTTCCGATCTGGTCGTACGCCGACCGGTCGGACGCGACCAGCGCGAACACGCTGAGCGCGCGGACCGAGACGACCCCGTACGGCCCGCTGTCCGCGCGGGACCGGGACTTCGTCACCAAGGTCCGGCTGGCGGGCCTGTGGGAGCTGCCCGCCGGGCAGCTGGCGGAGCGCAAGGGGACCACGCAGGCCGTGCGCGAGGCCGGTCAGCACCTGGTCGACGGGCACACCTCGCTCGACGCCCACGTCCGCACCGTCGCCTCCCAGCTCGGCGTGCCTCTGCCGAACGAGCCCAACGAGCAGCAGAGGCAGTGGCTCGCCACTCTGCGCGGCACGAGCGGACAGGACTTCGACCGGCAGTTCGCGGGCATTCTGCGCCTCGCGCACGGCCGGGTGTTCTCCCTGGTCGCCGAGGTCCGCGCCGGCACCCAGAACTCGCTGGTCCGCGATCTGGCGGACGACGCGAACGCGACCGTACTGGACCACATCAAGATCCTCGAGGCGACCGGGTACGTCGACTTCTCGGCACTGGCCCGGGACCTCGCGGCGTCCCCCACCCCCGTGCCCACGCCTGCGGTCGTCGACCCGGGCTCCGCGGTGCCGGTCGCGCCCTCGCCGTCCACGACGTACTCACTGCCGCCCGCCGCCTCCAGTCCGCGTCAGGTGGACAGCCCCTGACCTGCGAATGAAGCGGAACGTCACATACCGGCCACACTGGGTCCGGATGGTGAACAGGGCATGGTTTTTCCCGGGCGCCTGGCATAGAAACGCGTCATGTTCTGGGTCCTTCTGCTGCTCCTGGCCTGGGCGCTCGCCGGCATCGCGTGCACCAGGCTGTGCCTGGCCGCCGTGCGCACCGCGGCCGTCGACGCGGACGGCGCCACCGTGGAACGCGGGCACGATCTGACGCTGTACGAGGCGGCGTTCCTGTCCGGCGGTCCGGCGCGGGTCGCCGATCTGACCATGGTCTCCATGGCCCGTCAACGGCGGCTGCTGCTCGCGCACACCGGATGGGCCACGGTCGTGGACCCCCGGGGGCGCGACGAGATGGAACGGTCGGTCATAGGGGCGATCGGGCCCGAGGGCCAGTCGCGGATCGCTCCGGTACGGGCCGCCGCGGCCGGTGCCGATGCCGTGCGGCGGCTCGCCGACGGGCTGGTGCGCGCGGGTCTCGCGGTGCCCGACGGCACCCACGCGACCGTGGCGGCCGGGGTCCGCCAGGTGCGCGCCGCCGCGCTGGCCGTGCTCGCGCTGGGCCTGACCGCGCTGCTGATGCCCGCGCAGACCGGGATGCCCCGCTACCTGGTCGCGCTGTGGTTCGCGCTGCCGCTCACGCTCACCCTGAGCTGTCTGGTCATCGCCCGGGTCGAGGCGCATCCTTACTCGCGCTGGGCCTCGCCCGCCGGACAGCGGCTGCTCGGGGGGCTGACCCGGCGGCCGGCCCGGGACGGCGACGAGCGGTCCTTCCTCACGTCCGTCGCCGTGCGCGGCATCCGCGCGATCGGTGAGCCGCAGCTGCGCGCGGCCTTCACCCACCGCGACCAGATCGACAGGACCTGGCGGGAGTAGGGCCACTCCCGGGGCGCACAGGGAGCATTCACGGCGACACCGCCGGGCGGTGCTTGCCTTCACCGATCACCGAACGAAACATCCCTTTTGTGATCACCGGGCGATGGCAGCCGTGCCATCGCCTCCGTGCACCGAAGGGATACGCGATGAGAGCTGCCGCCCTGTACTCGGCCGCCGGGTCCTTGCTCGTGACCACCCTGGCCGCGGCCCCGGCGGGCGGCGCCCCCGGGGCGCCCGGCACGGCCGAGTCGCGTGGGGCGGCGGTGGCCGCCGCGCGCGCCGGTGCCGCAGGCGTCGCCTTCGGCAAGTGCCCCGCCGGCATGGACGCGCGCGGCCTGCGGTGCGGCACGGTGAGCGTCCCGCTGGACTACACGCACCCCGACGGCAAGCAGATCAAGCTGACCGTCAGCCGGATGCCGGCCACCCACAAGGACCCGCACAACAGCAAGCGGAAGGTTCCCCGGCAGGGCGCCCTCGTCTACAACCCGGGCGGCCCCGGCTCCTCCGGCATGGCCTTCCCGCTGATCGGCGCGCTGCCCGAGTGGAAGCGGATCGCCGCCGCCTACGACCTGATCGGCTACGCCCCGCGCGGGGTGGACCGCTCGGCGCCGCTGTCGTGCGTGGACCCCAAGCACTTCTTCCGGGCCCCCACCCAGTCGCCGACGCACCCCTCGGAGCAGTACAAGCGGCAGCGCATCGCCGACGCGAAGGCGTACGCGCGCGGCTGTGCCCAGCGATCGGGCAGCAAGCTGCGGTTCTACAACTCCCTCAACAACGCCCGCGACCTGGACGTCCTGCGGGCGGCGCTCGGCGAGGACCGGCTGACCTTCGTGGGGGCCTCGTACGGCACCTACTTCGGCGCGGTCTACGCGACGCTGTTCCCCTCGCACGTGCGACGGATGGTGCTGGACTCGGCGGTGAACCCGGCCCCGGAGAAGATCTGGTACCAGAACAACCTCGACCAGTCGGCCGCGTTCGAGGAGCGCTGGGCGGACTTCCGCGAGTGGATCGCCCGGCACGACGACGTGTACCGGCTCGGCGACACGGCGGCGAAGGTGCAGCGCAGTTACGACACCGTGCGCAGCCGGCTGGCCGCCAGGGCCGCGGGCGGGAAGGTCGGCCCCGGGCAGCTGCAGAACGTGTTCCTCACCGCCGGGTACTACGACGACTACTGGCCGGGCCGGGCCGCCGCGCTGTCGGCCTATCTCAAGGGCGACGCACAGCCGCTGGTCCGGCTGGCCGCGCCGAGCCCGGGGGCGGCAGCCGCGGCCGAGAACGGCAGCGCGGTGTACACGGCCGTCGAGTGCAACGACGCGGCCTGGCCGACGGACTGGAAGATGTGGGACCGCGACAACACGCGGCTGGCGCGCGTGGCGCCCTTCGAGACCTGGGACAACGCGTGGATGAACCTGCCTTGCGCCTACTGGCCGGCGCCCCGGCAGCGGCCGGTGGACGTGCGGACCGGACCCGGTGAGCTGCCGGCGGTGCTGATCCTGGCGGCCGAGCGGGACGCGGCCACGCCGTACGCGGGCGCGCTGGAGATGAACCGGCGGCTGGCCGGCTCGGTGCTGGTGACCGAACGGGACGCGGGCACGCACGGGATCGGGGGTGGCCCGAACCGGTGCGTCAACGCCTACCTGGACGCCTACCTGCTGGAAGGCCGCCTGCCGGGGCGGCGCGCGTCCTGCGCACCGCACCCGGAACCGGCCCCCGAGCCCCCGGCCGCCGGCACCCCGGGAACGTCCCTGAGGGACTCCCTGAAGGGCAAGTCGGCCTAGGCGAGACCCGCGACCAGTTCGGCGACCGACTTGCGGCGGCCGGTGAAGAAGGGGACCTCTTCGCGGACGTGCCTGCGGGCCTCGGAGCCGCGCAGGTGGCGCATGAGGTCGACGATGCGGTACAGCTCGTCGGCCTCGAAGGCCAGCATCCACTCGTAGTCGCCCAGGGAGAACGAGGCGACCGTGTTGGCGCGGACGTCCGGATAGCCGCGGGCCATCTTGCCGTGGTCGGCGAGCATGCGACGGCGGTCCTCGTCGGGCAGCAGGTACCAGTCGTAGGAGCGCACGAACGGGTAGACGCTGACGTAGTTGCGGGGCGTCTCGTCGGCGAGGAACGCCGGGATGTGCGAGCGGTTGAACTCGGCGGGCCGGTGCAGCGCCATGTTCGACCAGACGGGCTCGAGCGCGCGGCCGAGCTTCGTGCGGCGGAAGAGGTTGTACGCCTCCTGGAGCTGGTCGCTGGTCTCGGCGTGCCACCAGATCATGAGGTCGGCGTCGGCGCGCAGGCCGGAGACGTCGTACGTGCCGCGGATCTTCACGTCCTTGGCGGCGAGTTGGTCGAACAGCTCCTGGACCTCGTCGGCGTAACCCGCACGGTCCTCCGGCAGTACGTCCTTCAGCTTGAAGACCGACCACAGCGTGTAGCGGATGACCTCGTTGAGGTCCTTGGCCAGCTTGCCCTTGTTCGGGATCCTGCCGGTCTCGGTGGTGGGGGCGTCGTCACTCATGGTCCCTATTCTCCCGCTCCGCCGTGCAGGCTCTGCACCGGGTTGGCCGTCAGCTCCTCGACACCGCGCAGGTCGCCGTCCAGTTGGTCCACCGCCGCGTACGCGCTCGCGATGCACGCCGGGATACCCACGCCGTCGTACTGCGCGCCGCACACGGCGAGGCCGGGCAGCCCGGCGACGTGCTCGCGGATGCGGGCCACGCGCGCGTGGTGGCCCACCGGGTACTGGGGCAGGCCGTCGGTCCAGCGGGTGACGCGGGTCTCGAGGGGTACGGAGTCCAGGCCGGTGGCCTCGCGCAGGTCGTGCCGGGAGACCTCGACCAGGTCGGCGTCGTCGCGGCCGAGGACCTCCGTCTCGCCGTACCGGCCGACCGAGGTGCGCAGGACGACCACGTCCGGGTCCTCCTCGGCGATCCAGCCCCACTTCTGGGAGGCGAACGTCGAGGCCTTGATGGTCCGCCCGTCGACGGGCGGCACCAGGAACCCGCTTCCCTCGGGCAGGGCGAGGCCGGCCCGGCGGTAGGCGAGGGTGACCAGGGCCATGGAGGCGTACTCGACGGCCGCGAGTTCGCTCGCGGCGGCCGGGGCCTGCGCGCGCAGCAGGCCGGCGGCCACCTGGGCGGGTACGGCGAGGACGAGGGCGTCCGCGTGCAGCACGCGGTCACCGGCCACGACGCGCCACGCCGCCGTCGGCGACCGGTCCGCGGCGCCCGGTTCCGCCGTGCCGTCCCGGCGCAGCTCCCGCACCGGCGTCCCGGTCAGGATCTCGCCCCCGCGCGCCCGCACCGACTCGGCGACCGCGAGCGGGAGCCTGCCGACGCCGCCCTCGATGCCCATGAACACCGGGCCGGTCTGCCGGGCCGCCGCCTTCGCCTGGATCTCGCGGACCGCCTCCGTCAGGGAGTCGTGCGTGAGCGCCGCCTGGAAGAGCTGCGGGACGGCCGAGCGCATCGAGATGCGGTACGCGTCGCCCGCGTACACACCGCCCAGCAGGGGCTCGACGAGCCGGTCGACGACCTCGCGGCCGAGCCGCGCCGCCACGTACTCGCCCACCGCCACGTCGTCGCCGACCTCGGTGCGGGGTAGTTCGGTGTCGCGCTCGATCCGGGCCAGGCCGTCGTCGGACAGGACACCGGCCAGGGCCGCCGCGGTGCCGGGGACGCCCATCACATGGCCCTTGGGCATCGGGCGCAGGGCGCCGCGCGTCCAGATCGAGGCGGTCGCGGTGGCCGGCGGCTGGAGCTGCCCGGCGAGGCCCACCTCGCGCGCGAGGGCCACCGCCTCGGGGCGGCGGGCGAGCATCGACTCGGCGCCCAGGTCCACCCGGACGCCGGCGATCTCGCCCGGCAGCAGCTTGCCGCCGATCCGGTCGGAGGCCTCCAGGACGGTCACGCGCATGCCACGCCCGAGCAGCCGGTGGGCGGCGGCCAGCCCGGCGATACCGGCTCCGACGACGACTGCGTGCCTCGTGCTCGTACCCGTTGCGCTCATGGCCCCACTCTCTCAGACCCCACCGACACCACCGGTCCGGCCCGGTGTCCGGGACGAGTCCGGACCGTGACCGCATCGGAACCGGCGGCCGCCAACGTCCCGGACCGCCCCGGCGTCGAAGGAACGTCATCGGTCACCGTCACCCGGGGGTACCACCCATGCGCACACCGCGCTCCGCACGTTCCGTACGTTCCGCACGATCCGTCCGGGCCCTGACGGGGTTCCTGCTCGCCGCCTCCCTCGCGCTCGCCGGGTGCAGCGGCGCGAACGACTCGAGCGGCGACTCCGCCAAGTCCGCCGCGGAGGGCGCGGCGCAGCGGCAGGCGGACGCCGGCGGCGGCAAGGCGGGCGACACCGGGTCCACCCGCGGGACGCCCGAGCTCACCCCGAGCGCCATCATCCGCACCGCCTCCCTGACCGTCGAGGTCAAGGACGTGCCCAAGGCCCTGGAGGAGGCCCGCACGACCGCCGAGAGCGCGGGCGGCTACGTCGGCAGGGAGAGCACCGGCCGGGACGCCGAGGGCCACGAGCGGACCCGGGTCGTGCTGCGCGTGCCCACCGCGAAGTACGACGAGGTCCTCGCCGACCTGCAGGGCTCGGGCAGGCTGGTCGAGCGCACGGCGAAGGCGGAGGACGTCACCGACCAGGTCGTGGACGTGGACAGCCGGATCAGGTCGCAGCGGGCGAGCGTGGCCCGGATCCGCGAGCTGATGGGCCGGGCGACCAAGCTGAGCGACGTCGTCACCCTGGAAGGGGAGTTGAGCAGCCGGGAGGCGGACCTGGAGGCGCTGCTCGCCCGGCAGGCCTCCCTGAAGGACCGCACCAGCCTCGCCACGATCACCCTGTCGCTGACCGGGACGCCCGTGCACCGGGACGCCGGGGACGACACCCCGGGCTTCGTGGACGCGCTGGCGGGCGGCTGGCACGTGTTCGTCACGATGCTGCGCTGGATCGCCCTGGCCCTGGGCGCGACCCTGCCGTTCGTCGCGCTCGCGGCGCTGCTGGTCCTGGTGTGGCTGCGGGTCGTACGACCGCGTCTGCCGCGCCGCGCGGACCCCGGACCCGCGACGACGGCACTCGGCCCGCTGCCGCAGGCCCGGCCCGCGCCGGACTCCCCGAGCGAGCCCGGACGTAGCTGACAGGGCTTCGGCCCGTAGCGTGTCGGTATGAGCATCAGTGGTGGGCGGAGCGGCAGGGAACGGCTGGTCGTGATCGGTGGCGACGCCGCGGGCATGTCCGCGGCGTCGCAGGCGCGCCGGATGCGGGGGCCGGAGGAACTCGGCATCGTGGCCTTCGAGCGCGGCCACTTCACCTCCTTCTCGGCGTGCGGGATCCCGTACTGGGTCGGCGGTGACGTGCCCGAGCGGGCCCGGCTGATCGCCCGCACGCCCGAGGAGCACCGCGCGCGGGACATCGAGCTGCGGATGCGGACGGAGGTCACGGAGATCGACGTGGCGGGCGGCCGGGTACGCGCGCGTGACGTCGATTCCGGCGCGGAGTCCTGGACGTCGTACGACAAACTCGTCATCGCCACCGGCGCCCGCCCGATCCGACCCGACATGCCGGGCGCGGACGCCCCGGGGGTGCACGGCGTGCAGACCCTGGACGACGGTCAGGCCCTGCTGGACACGCTCGGCCGCACGCGAGGCCGTCGAGCCGTGGTCGTGGGAGCGGGCTACATCGGGGTCGAGATGGCCGAGGCGCTGATCAACCGGGGCTTCGAGGTGACGGTCGTCAACCGCGGCAAGGAGCCCATGTCGACCCTCGATCCGGACATGGGCCGCCTGGTGCACAGGGCCATGGAGGGCCTGGGCATCACCATGGTGGACGACGCCGAGGTCACCAAGCTGCTCACGGGCGGGGACGGCCGGGTCCGCGCGGTGGCCACGGAGGACGCCGAGTTCCCCGCGGACGTCGTCGTCCTCGGCATCGGGGTGCGCCCCGAGACCGGGCTCGTGCGGGCGGCGGGCCTGCCTCTCGGCGCGCACGGCGGTCTGCTCACCGACCTCGCGATGCGGGTGCGCGGGCACGAGAACGTCTGGGCGGGCGGCGACTGCGTCGAGGTGCTGAACCTGGTCTCGGGCCAGGAGCAGTACGTCCCGCTCGGCACCCACGCCAACAAGCACGGCCAGGTCATCGGCACCAACGCGGGCGGCGGTTACGCCACCTTCCCGGGTGTGGTCGGCACGGCGGTCAGCAAGGTCTGCGACCTGGAGATCGCCCGCACCGGCCTGCGCGAGAAGGACGCCCGCCGGGTGGGCCTCCAGTACGAGACCGTCACCATCGAGTCGACCAGCCGCGCCGGCTACTACCCCGGCGCCTCCCCGATGACGGTCAAGATGCTCGCCGAACGCCGTACGGGCCGCCTGCTGGGCGTGCAGATCGTCGGCAGGGAGGGCGCGGGCAAGCGCGTCGACATCGCGGCGGTGGCCCTGACGGCGGGTATGACGGTGGAACAGATGACGTCCCTGGACCTGGGGTACGCCCCGCCCTTCTCACCGGTGTGGGACCCGGTTCTGGTGGCGGCGCGCAAGGCGACGGCGAAGGTACGCGCGGGCGCCGTGTAGGCGACGGCTCGTCACAGGCCCCGCGGGGCCGGCGCCCGGGTGAGGGCCCGGTCCGTCACACGCCGGGCGGTGCTGAGGGCCGTACGGTCGTCGTGGGCCCGCGGGAAGTACGTGATCACCGCGTTTCCGGGGCCGGGGGCGACATGGATGTGCTCGATGCCGTCCCTGGGCGCGGCCGGCGCCTCTGCCACGACTGCTGACCGGGGACCTGGTCGCCGCCTGACCGGCCGCCACCGACCGACGAGCAGCCCCCGTCCGACCGGCCGGACACCCGCCCATCAGCCGCGTCAACAACGCTGCGGGTCAATACACCTAGGCCGTGCCGCTGAGTCGGGGCAGGGACGCCACGGAAGCGCTGGAGGTGACGGCGGCGGCGGGCTGCTCCCCGGCCGGCTTCGCGTGCGCGGCGCCGGGCCGGGCCGACCGCAGCCGGTGACTCACGGCCTCGTCCAGGGTCACGGGCCGCTGCATCTGCGCGGCCAGCCGTCCCGCCTCCTGGCCGAGCCGTGCGACATCCTCCCAGGGAAGCCGTACGACCAGCGAGATCTCCGCCTCTCCGTCGGGCAGGGCATGCATCGGAGGAGTAACTCGTTCGCTCATCGCCTGATCCTCACGTCGGTTGACGTGAGATACGCATGCCCGACCGAAGCCGTTCACCGATTCGCGGGCCGCATCGGGGGCACTACTCCTGTGTGGTCATCCCCGTCCATGACGTGAACCCGGCACGCCGCACCCCCTATGTGACGTACGCGCTCATCGCCGCCAACGTCCTCGTCTTCCTCACCACCCCCGGCACAGCCGGTTCCGTGGCCGGCGGCAGCGACCTCGCGCAGCTGTGTCATCTGCAGGCCTTCATGGACCACTACGCCGCGGTGCCGAGGGAGTTGATCCACCATCAGATGCCGCGGGTCGTCCCGACGGGTGCCGTGGGACTCGGCCCGCACGGGCCGGGCTGTGTGGTGGCGCCGCCGACCTACGACAAGGATCCGGCCCTGTCCGTCTTCACGGCGATGTTCCTGCACGGCGGCTGGCTGCACCTGCTGGGCAACATGCTCTTCCTGCTGATCTTCGGCAACAACGTCGAGGACCGGATGGGCCACATCCGCTACTTCCTCTTCTACGTCATATGCGGCTACGCGGCCGGCTACGGCTTCGCGCTGCTCAACGACGGCTCGGGCGACCCGCTGATCGGCGCGTCCGGGGCCATCGCCGGAGTCCTCGGCGCCTATCTGGTGCTGTATCCGAAGGCGCGGGTCTGGGTCCTCGTCCCGTTCCTGGTCTTCCTGCCGTTGCGGCTGCCCGCCTGGCTGGTGCTGGGCTTCTGGTTCGCGCTCCAGGCCGTGTACTCCTCCGGCCACGGTGTCTCCGGCGCCGGAACGGTGGCCTACACGGCCCATGTGGTCGGCTTCGTGGTGGGGATGCTGCTGGCCTGGCCGCTCAAGCCCGGCACCCCGGCCCCGCCGGAACCGCGCCGCCTGCTGTTCGGCAGGCAGGCACGGCCCCGTCAGGTGTGGTGAACGGATCCGCTCAGCGGGCGCCGTGCGTGTGGACGTACTCCACGAGCCGGGTCAGCGCGTCCGGGTCCGTGTTGGGCAGCACGCCGTGCCCGAGGTTGAACACGTGCCCCTCGAGACCGGCGGCCGCGTCCAGCACCTCGCGGGCCCTGGCCTCGACGGTGTCCTTGTCGGTGAACAGGACGGTCGGGTCGATGTTGCCCTGGAGCGCCTTGCCCGGGCCGACGCGGCGCACGGCCTCGTCCAGCGGGACGCGCCAGTCGACGCCGACGACGTCCGCGCCGGCCTCGCCCATGAGCCGCAACAGCTCACCGGTACCGACGCCGAAGTGGATGCGCGGAACGCCGTACCCCGCGACGGCCTCGAAGACCTTCGCCGAGGCGGGCATCACGGACTTCCGATAGTCGGCCGGGGCCAGCGCGCCGACCCAGGAGTCGAAGAGCTGGACGGCGGAGGCGCCCGCCTCGATCTGGACCTTCAGGAAGGCGGCCGTGATGTCGGCGAGGCGGTCGAGCAGGTCGGCCCACAGCTCGGGGTCGCCGTACATCATCGCCTTGGCGTTCTCGTAGGTACGGGACGGACCGCCCTCGACCAGGTAGCTCGCGAGGGTGAACGGCGCGCCCGCGAAACCGATCAGCGGGGTGGCACCCAGCTCGCCGGTGAGCAGGCCGATCGCCTCGGTGATGTAGGGGACGTCCTCGGGGGTGAGGTCGCGCAGCCGGGCGAGGTCGGCGCGGGTGCGGATCGGCTGCTCGACGACCGGGCCGACGCCGGGCTTGATGTCGAGGTCGAGGCCGATGGCCTTGAGCGGGACGACGATGTCGCTGAAGTAGATCGCCGCGTCCACGTTGTGGCGCCGCACCGGTTGCAGGGTGATCTCGGTGACCAGCTCGGGCCGCATGCAGGACTCGAGCATGGGGATGCCCTCGCGCACCTTGCGGTACTCCGGCAGCGATCGGCCGGCCTGGCGCATGAACCACACGGGCGTGTGCGGCACGGGCTCGCGCCTGCACGCCCTGAGGAAGGCGCTGTCGTACGTCGCTGTCGGCTGCTTGCCCGAAGGGGTGTCGTTCGCGGTCACGGGGCAAGTCTCGCACGACGCCGGACGGCAGAAGTCGACCCGTCCGGCGGTGGTATTCGGACAGCACGGCGACACCGGAGCGGGGTGTCTAGCAGAGCACGGAGCACCGCTTCCCCTTACCCTTCCCGCATGGCTGCGGCTCAGGGACGAATGTCGGACGGCGCTGACGGAACGGACGACGCGAAGGACACCGGGGAGGCGGACCGGCACTCCGGTGCCTCGGGTCCGCCGGCGTTCCGTGCCGCGGTCGAAGCCCTGCGCGCCGGCCGGCTGCGGCCGCAGGTCGAGGTGGAACCCACGCCCGCCCCGCGGCGGCTGGCGCCGTTCGCGTACGCGCTGGAGGCCGTGGTGGTCGACGGCGACCAGGACCTGGCCGACGGGCGGCTGGTGCTGTTGCACGACCCGGCCGGGCACGACGCCTGGCACGGCACCTTCCGGCTGGTGACGCTGGTGCGCGCGGAGCTGGAGCCGGAGATGGCGGCCGATCCGCTGCTGCCGGAGGTGTGCTGGTCGTGGCTGACCGGCGCGCTGCAGGCGCGCGGGCTGTCGTACGGGGAGCCGAGCGGCACCGTCACGCGGGCGAGCTCGCACTACTTCGGCGGCCTGGCGGAACGCCCGTCCGCCTCGCAGATCGAGATCCGTGCCTCTTGGACGCCCCGCGAGGGCCTCGGCGGAGTGCCCGACACCGCGGCTCACCTGGCCTCCTGGTGCGATCTGCTGGCCCAGGTCGGCGGGCTGCCCCCGGCCGGTCCGGGCGACGCCTCGGTGGTGACCCTGCCGCAGCGCAGGGGTCCACAGTCCCGGTGACACGGTCCCGGATCGTTCCGGCGTAATCCTCCTGGACGGCCTATTGACCATCTCTTTGTCGATACGGCCACTTTCCGTACTCGAATGGCATCAGCTCGAACCGACTCGATCTTCGGATGATCGATCGCGTGTCCGAATTGCACGGATTGTTACTCACTAGATCGTGATCATTCTCTAAAGGCGGACGCGTTTGCTGCCGAAGACGACTGTGACCTTGAAAGCACGGTTCGTCCCGGCTTCTTCCCCACAAGCCGGCCCCGTCCCCCCACCCCAGGAGGCCTGGTGTCCGTTCTCCTCGAGCAGCCCGCAAGCCTGGTCGCCTACCGCCCGAACAAGCCGACCGCCATGGTGGTCGTGGCCGACCCGCGCGTCCGCTCCACCGTCACCCGCCATCTGTGGGCGCTCGGTGTGCGCGACGTCATCGAGGCCTCGTCCGTCGCGGAGGCTCGTCCCCGCATCGGCAACCCCCGCGACATCTGCGTCGCCGACGTCCACCTCCCCGACGGCTCCGGCCTGACCCTGCTGTCCGAGACCCGCGCCGCCGGCTGGCCCAACGGCCTGGCGCTCTCCGCCGCCGACGACATCGGCGCGGTCCGCAACGCCCTGGCGGGCGGAGTCAAGGGCTACGTCGTCACCGGTACCCGGACGAACATCGGGCTCCCCGCCCGGCCCGGCGCGACTCCCCTCGGGGCCGCCGCCCGGATGCACCGCCGCCCCCCGGGTGCCCCGAGCCACCCGGGCGGCTACCGGGAGCTGTCCGGACGCGAGGTCGAGGTGCTGCGACTGGTCGCGGAGGGCCAGTCGAACAAGGCGATCGGCGTCTCGATGGGCCTGTCCGCCCTGACCGTCAAGAGCCACCTCGCCCGCATCGCGCGCAAGCTCGGCACGGGCGACCGGGCCGGCATGGTGGCCGTGGCCCTGCGCACCGGAATCATCCACTGACCCCCTTGAACCCACTGACCCTCTTGAGCCCACTGACTCCGCCCCCCACTGATCCCATCCCCTGATTCCACTGCTGCCCCAGATCCCCTCCGCCGTCCCGCCCGGCGGACGAGCCGGTTCACTCATGTGAAGCGGAAGTTTCACCGCCCTGACTGGTTTACGACCCCCCGGTGCCCGTCGACGGAACGTTCCGTCGACGGGCGCTGTCCACACACGGATACCCTTGACAGGTGACCGACGCCCAAGAGACCGCAGCAGACAGTTCCCTGCGCACCCCCGGAGGCACCCCTCCGGACGACGCCGGATCTTCTGTGACGGGGGCGCCGACTCCACTTCTCGAACCCCGCGAGGGCATTCCGCCCGTGATCGCGGACCAGGCCACCCTCGCCGAGGTGATCTCCGCCTTCACCGCCGGCTCGGGCCCCGTCGCCGTCGACGCCGAGCGCGCCTCCGGCTACCGCTACGGCCAGCGCGCCTACCTGGTGCAGCTGCGCCGTGAGGGCGCCGGCACCGCGCTGATCGACCCCGTCGCCTGCCCCGACCTCTCCCTCCTCGGTCAGGCGCTGTCCGGCGTCGAGTGGGATCTGCACGCCGCCACCCAGGACCTGCCCTGTCTGCGCGAGATAGGCATGGTGCCGACCCAGCTGTTCGACACCGAGCTGGCCGGCCGGCTCGCCGGCTTCCCCCGGGTCGGCCTCGGCGCCATGGTCGAGGGCGTCCTCGGCTTCGTCCTGGAGAAGGGGCACTCCGCCGTCGACTGGTCCACCCGGCCGCTGCCCGTGCCGTGGCTGCGCTACGCCGCCCTGGATGTGGAACTCCTCGTCGACCTGCGGGACGCCCTGGAGAAGGAGCTGGACCGGCAGGGCAAGCTGGAGTGGGCGCAACAGGAGTTCGACGCGATCGCGTCCGCGCCGCCCGCCGAGCCCCGCAAGGATCCGTGGCGCCGTACGTCCGGCATGCACAAGGTGCGGCGGCGCCGGCAGCTGGCCGTCGTACGGGAGCTGTGGCAGACCCGGGACCGCATCGCGCAGCGCCGGGACATCTCGCCGGGCAAGGTGCTGAGCGACGCGGCGATCGTGGAGGCGGCGCTCGCCCTGCCGTCCAACGTGCACGCGCTGTCCGCGCTCAACGGGTTCGGGCACCGGACGGGGCGGCGCCAGCTGGAGCAGTGGCAGGCGGCCGTCGACCGGGCCAAGGCCCTCCCTGACACCTCACTGCCGCAGCCGGGACAGCCGGTCGCCGGACCCCCGCCGCCCCGCGCCTGGGCCGACAAGGACCCCGCGGCCGCGGCTCGGCTGTCCGCGGCGCGGGCCGGGGTGTCCGCCCTGGCCGAGCGGCTCAACACCCCCCAGGAGAACCTGGTCTCCCCGGACACCGTGCGGCGGATCTGCTGGGAACCGCCGACCGCCGACGCGCCGGCCGTCGAGGCCGCGCTCGCGGGCTACGGCGCCCGCGCGTGGCAGGTCGAGCTGGTGACGCCGGTACTGGTGGCAGCCCTCTCGGCGAAGAGCGCCTAGCAAGGGCCTTTCCTTCGGATCTGGCCGGCTCGGAGCGGCGGCGCCTTGTGTCCGTCCCGAGCGGGGTCCGGTGCGTGCAGCTGCAAGGCGGAGGAGTGCGTCAACGCGATGGGGGTGCCCCGCGCGAGCGAAAACCGAGCGTGGATGAGGGTGCCCCCGCGAGCGAAAACTGAGCGTGGGGGAGTCGGCGAGTGACGACAACGCGGCAGATGCTCGTGCCAGGCCCCGCGTGCCCGGCAAGATCCGAAAGAGAGGCCCTGGCGGCGCCCCTGTCGGCGCAGCACAGCCCCGCCCCCCCTTCGGGGCGCGCTTCCCTGGTCGCTCCTCGCGTGAACCCGCTGCGGACAGAGCCCGCAGCGGGCACCTCGCGGACCCGGAAGCGGAACATCGACGTCGAGATCACGCCAAGATCCTGCGAGCGCGGGCAGGGCAGCGGTCCACGTATCGCCCGGGCCGGCAGGCCGACGCCCGTGCCGACTTCGGGAGAGGCGACGGCGACTCCGCCGGTGTGACGTTCGCCGCTCCAGCCGGCAGGACTGTGCAGCTACGTTACTCATAAGTAGCATGGGCCCTGAGCGCGCGCTCAGCGCAACGCAGCAGTGCCATCCCGCACCCTGGAGGAGAGCCATCGTGCCTCGTACCGTCAGGGACGTCGTCTTCGTCGACGGCGTCCGCACCCCGTTCGGCAAGGCGGGCCCGAAGGGCATCTACCACGAGACCCGCGCCGACGACCTCGTCGTGAAGGCGATCCGGGAGCTGCTGCGCCGCAACCCCGGTCTGGACCCGAAGAAGATCGACGAGGTCGCCATCGCCGCGACCACGCAGATCGGCGACCAGGGCCTGACCCTCGGCCGCACGGCCGGCATCCTCGCGGGCCTGCCGCAGTCCGTCCCCGGTTACTCGATCGACCGCATGTGCGCCGGCGCCCTGACCGCCGTGACGGCCACCGCCGGTTCGATCGCCTTCGGCGCCTACGACGCCGTCATCGCCGGTGGCGTGGAGCACATGGGCCGCCACCCGATGGGCGAGGGCGTGGACCCGAACCCGCGGTTCGTCAGCGAGAAGCTGGTCGACGAGTCCGCCCTGTTCATGGGCATGACCGCGGAGAACCTGCACGACCGCTACCCGCACATCACCAAGCTGCGCGCCGACGAGTACGCGGTGCGCTCGCAGGAGAAGGCCGCCAAGGCGTACGCCAACGGCAAGATCCAGCAGGACCTGGTGCCGATCTCGGTGCGCCGCACCAGCGCCGACGCCGGCGAGACGGGCTGGGGCCTGGTCACGGCCGACGAGCCGATGCGCCCGGGCACGACCCTGGAGAACCTGCAGGGCCTCAAGACGCCGTTCCGCGTGCACGGCCGGGTCACCGCCGGCAACGCGGCCGGTCTGAACGACGGCGCCACCGCCTCGATCATCGCGAGCGAGGACTTCGCCCGCGAGAACAACCTGCCGGTCAAGATGCGCCTGGTCTCCTACGCCTTCGTGGGCGTCGAGCCGGAGGTCATGGGCTACGGCCCGATCCCGGCCACGGAGAAGGCCCTCGCCAAGGCGGGTCTGTCCATCTCCGACATCGGCCTGTTCGAGATCAACGAGGCCTTCGCCATCCAGGTCCTGGCCTTCCTCGACCACTACGGCATCGCGGACGACGACGCGCGCGTCAACCAGTACGGCGGCGCGATCGCCTTCGGTCACCCGCTGGCCTCCTCCGGCGTCCGTCTGATGACGCAGCTGGCCCGCCAGTTCGAGGAACAGCCGGAGGTCCGCTACGGCCTCACCACCATGTGCGTCGGCTTCGGCATGGGCGCGACGGTCATCTGGGAGAACCCGCACTTCGACGGAGGCGACAAGTGAGCACCACCGCTGAACTCCTGAAGGGCGCGGCCGAGCTGTTCCCGGACGAGGTCGTCACGCAGGCGCACGTACGCCACTTCGACCTGCCGTTCGGTGCCGGGCGCTTCGCCCTGATCACGCTGGACAACGGCCTGGACCACACCAAGCCGACCACCTTCGGCCCGCAGTCGCTCGCGAACCTCAACACCGCGATCGACCAGGTCGAGAAGGAGGCCGCGGACGGCGAGATCGTCGGCGCCGGCATCACCGGCAAGCCGTTCATCTTCGCGGTCGGCGCCGACCTCAAGGGCGTCGAGCTGCTGAAGCAGCACGAGCACGCGCTGGCCATCGGCAAGGGCGGCCATGAGGTCTTCAAGCGCCTGTCGACGCTGGCGGTCCCGACCTTCGCCTACTACAACGGCGCGGCGATGGGCGGCGGCGTCGAGGTCGGCCTGCACTGCACCTACCGGACCGTCTCCAAGGCGATCCCGGCGTTCTCGCTGCCCGAGGTCTTCCTCGGCCTGGTCCCCGGCTGGGGCGGCTGCGCCCTGCTGCCGAACCTGATCGGCGCCGACAAGGCCGTCTCGGTCATCATCGAGAACTCCCTGAACCAGAACAAGCAGCTCAAGGGCAAGCAGGTCCACGAGCTCGGGATCGCCGACGCCATCTTCGAGGGCGCCGACTTCCTGGAGCAGTCGCTGCTCTGGACCGCCCAGGTGCTCAAGGGCGACATCGAGGTCGAGCGCCCGGTCATCGACCGCGGCGAGGCCTGGGACCAGGCCGTCGCCAAGGGCCGCTTCATCGCGGACTCCAAGGTGCACGGGGCCGCTCCGGCCGCCTACCGCGCCCTCGACATCATCGCGGCCGCCAAGAACGGCGACCTGCAGCAGGGTTACGACGCCGAGGACCAGGCACTCGCCGACCTGATCATGGGCGGCGAACTCCGCGCGGGCATCTACGCGTTCAACCTCGTGCAGAAGCGCGGCAAGCGCCCCGCCGGCGCCCCGGACAAGAACCTGGCCCGCCCGGTCACCAAGGTCGGTGTCGTCGGCGCCGGTCTGATGGCCAGCCAGCTCGCCCTGCTCTTCCTGCGCCGCCTCGAGGTGCCGGTCGTGCTGACCGACATCGACCAGGAGCGCGTCGACAAGGGTGTGGGCTACGTCCACGCCGAGATCGACAAGCTGCTCGGCAAGGGCCGGATCAACCAGGACAAGGCCAACCGCCTCAAGGCGCTGGTCACCGGTGTCCTGGACAAGGCCGAGGGCTTCTCCGACGCGGACTTCGTCATCGAGGCCGTCTTCGAGGAGATCGGCGTCAAGCAGCAGGTGTTCGCGGAGGTCGAGGCGGTCGCCCCTGCGCACGCGATCCTCGCCACCAACACCTCCTCCCTCTCCGTGACGGAGATGGCGTCGAAGCTGAAGAACCCCGAGCGGGTCGTGGGCTTCCACTTCTTCAACCCGGTCGCGATCCTCCCGCTGCTGGAGATCGTCCGCGGTGAGAAGACCGACGACGCCTCGCTGGCCACGGCCTTCGCCGTCGCCAAGAAGCTGAAGAAGACCGCGGTCCTCACCAAGGACGCCCCGGCGTTCGTCGTGAACCGCATCCTGACCCGCTTCATGGGCGAGATCCAGAACGTCATCGACGAGGGCACCCCGGTCGAGGTCGCCGAGAAGGCGATCGAGCCGCTCGGCCTGCCGATGTCCCCGCTGGTGCTGCTGGAGCTGGTCGGCCCGGCGATCGGCCTGCACGTCTCGGAGACCCTCAACCGGGCCTTCCCGGACCGCTTCACGGTCTCCCCGAACCTCGCGGCCGTCGTCAAGGCGGGCAAGCGCGGCTTCTACGTCTACGACAGCGGCAAGCCGGAGCTGGACCCGGAGGTCGCCGCGCTGCTGAAGCAGGGCGACGTCGTGCTGACCGAGGAGCAGGTGCGGGCGCGGGTGCTCGACGCGGTGGCCCAGGAGATCGGCCTGATGCTCGAGGAGGGCGTCGTCGCCGAGGCCCAGGACATCGACCTCTGCCTGATCACGGGCGCCGGCTGGCCCTTCCACCTGGGCGGCATCACGCCGTACCTGGACCGCGAGGGTGTCTCGGAGCGCGTGAACGGCAAGAAGTTCCTGGCTCCGGGCGTGGCGAGCGTCCCGGCGTAACCCGTTCCGTACGGTCGTACGACGCCCGGCGCACCGAGTGGTGCGCCGGGCGTCGGCGTCTCAGGGAGCGGACGGACGGGCGTCCTCGACATGGACGACGCGCAGTTCCCTGCCGTCCCGGTCGCGCTTGGACCGCCCGTGGATCCCGACGGCCAGGTGCGAGGGGTCCTCGGACTCCTCGAGCGCGACGAAGGTGACGACGTCCGGGTGATGGCCCGTCACCAGCCAGCCCTCGCCGCTCTTGAGTTCGAGCACGCGGAAGTCGCCCGCCGGGCCGCCCACGCTCACGGGGCCGAACTCGCGCAGGATCTCGGTGGCCAGCTCGGCCGGGCGTCCCTCGGGCTCCTCCAGCACCACACAGGTTCCGTGCTCGAAGAGCACCCAGGACTTCCCTGAGCCGCTGAGGAGGCGCCGCCATGCGTCGATGAGTGTCTCGGTGTCCACGGCGGTCATCATCGCGCACTCAGACCTGCAGCCACGCCTCCAGGGCCAACCCGGGCTCGTCCTTGCGGCGGGTCAGGAGGAGTTAGCCGGTCGAGGGTGACAGCGTTGCCGCGACCACCCGGTCGTCCTCGTCCGTCGTCAGGGACACCGTCGCGTCCACCGGCAGCCGCGGGCCCGACTCCGCCCACCACGCGCCCGCCGACTCCAGCTCGGTGGGGTAGGCGGCGAAGGCGACGCGGCCGCCCGCCGAACGCTGGGCCAGCAATGTGCAGTCGTGCCCGTCGAGTTCGCAGCGGACCGCCGCGACCGGCCCCGTGCCCGCCGCGGGGAGGAGGGTGGCGGGCTTGGTACCGGGGCGCCAGGCGCACAGGTCGCCCGCCTGGTCGGTGTAGAAGAGGGTCGTGCGGTCCGGGGACGTGGCCAGTGCCCGCAGGGTGCCGGGGCGGACCCCGGTCTCCAGGGCCTCATGGAGGACCGGTTCGGCGCCGGGCTCCTCCTGACGCCAGTGCAGGACGGCCCCAGGGGCCGCCGCGTAGAGCTCGACCCTGCCGGACTCCCCCGTCACCGCCGCGAGGCCGTCGCGCACCTCGTGGCCCTTCAGGTCCCGCCAGGGCTCCCAGCCGCCCTTCTCCTTCTGCGCGAGCAGGCTCACCCCGCCGCCCTTGTCGGTCACGAAGACATGGGCGCGGCCCTGTGCGTCGACGGCGACGGCGGGCGTGCCGGTGCGGTCGCCCTTCTTGTTCGGGTGGCCGACCGGGTTCCAGTCCAGCGCCGCGAGGTGGGGGCGGAAGTGGGTGGAGTGCACCAGCCCGGACTCGCCCTTCGTCGTGGGCCGCCAGGAGACGAGGTGCGCATAGCCGTCGGCGCCCTGCCCGACGGCGAGTACGGGGTGGAGCCGCTGGTCACCGCCCACCTTGTGCGGGTCCGTCCAGGGGCCGCCCGGCCCGCGCTCGGCCCGGCACAGGACGGCGTCGCCCGACTGCTGGTAGACACTGAGCCGGCCGTCGCGGCCGCGTAGGAGCCAGTCGCCGTTCACCGGTTCACTCTAAGCCGCCGCCGAACACCGCCGGGTCCCGCCCCGTCGGGGTGGCGTGGGACCCTGAGCCCATGAACGCCCCCTTCGGCTCCCCGGACGCGGACGGCCCTCTGCTCGTGATCGTCGACGGCGCGAACGTCGTGGGGTCCCGGCCCGACGGCTGGTGGCGGGACCGCAGGGCGGCCGCCGAACGGCTGCGGGACCGGCTGGCCCGCGAGGGCCTGCCGGGCCGGGACGACGCCGTGGAGATCGTGCTCGTCGTGGAGGGCGCCGCCCGTGGGGTGGAGTCCGTGCCGGGGGTGCGGGTGGAGGCGGCGCCCGGCAGCGGCGACGACCGGATCGTGGAGCTGGCCGCGGCGAACGCCGGCCGTCCCCGCCTGGTCGTCACGGCCGACCGCGAACTGCGGCGCCGTGTGGGCGACCTGGGGGCGGAGGTCACCGGGCCACGCACGCTCCTCGGCTGACCGCGGGGCCACCAACCCGTCTTCCGGATCTGGCCGGGGACGCGGGGCGGCCGGCAGGCGCCGTGGCCCGGGGCCGGCCCGATCCGGAAGACAGGCTCAAGGCGGCGAACGCCGTGAAACGCCGCCCACCCGCCGACTCCCCTTCCGCCGCAGCTCATTCACGCGGAGTCCGGGCGTACAGCACCGCCCCGTCCACCCTGCCCACCTCCTCGTACCCGGCGTCGAGCAGCCTGCGCAGGCTCGGGACGCGGGCGGGGGCGTACGGCTTGCCCTGGGAGTCGTCCACGACCAGGGCGGGCGCGTGGGCGGCCATCTCGGCCCGGAAGACCGGCCAGGCGCCCTCGACCGCGTACTTCTCGCCGACCTGCGGGCCGTCGCGGCCCCCGCTGTAGTTGGTGAGCAGACCCGCCGTCAGGTACCGGGGGGGGGGGGGGGGGGGGGGGAAGAGGGACGGCCTCGGGGGCGAGGTCCACCCGAAAAACCAGGGAGGGGAGGGTGT